>NZ_JARESU010000207.1:0-10409 GCF_046027075.1 Paraburkholderia sp. RL18-085-BIA-A
ATCGGCTCGATAATATATCCTTAGCTATACGAAATACATCGACAGAACTGCCTATTTGCACCAGAACCGTCGCGATCAACAGTGTTGAACAGCAGGACATCCAATCCATGCATCGTATCCGCAGTCTGCTGATGCGGGACCGGATCGCACAGATCAACCAGATACGAGGGCTACTCGCTGAATACGGCATCGTCATTGCCCAGACGCCACTCAAGATACAGCAGCAGTTGCCAGCAATTCTTGATGATCAGGCTAACGAACTCACCGGACTTACGCGCTCGATGGTGCATGACATGTATGACCGACTCGCGCTTCTGGATACGCAGATCGCGCGGTACGACGAGCTCATCCGTCAGGCGCACAAGGCGTCCGCTTCAAGCCAACGACTGGAGAAAATCCGAGGTGTCGGACCCATGATTGCGACCGCTGCCATCGCCGCCGCAGGCAGCGCGACCGAGCTCGCGAACGGCAGGCAGTTTGCGGCATGGATCGGTCTAACGCCACGCCAACACTCGTCAGGCGGCAGGCAACGTCTGTTCGGAATCACGAAACGGGGGAACGGATACCTGCGCATGCTTCTTGTGCACGGAGCCAGATCAGTCGTCCAGCAGGCAGGGAAGCGTAGCGATCCGCTCTCGCGATGGATACTTGAAGTCCAGGCACGACGGGGGACAAACGTCGCGGTCGTGGCTCTCGCCAACAAGGTAGCCCGAACCATCTGGGTGCTGCTGGCTCAGGGGCGTGAATACGAGCCACCAGTATGACCAGGACGACGGGCAGCACGGCAGCGATAACCTATCTCTTCATCGATTGCACAAATGATTTGATTCAATGGAAAACAGGTCGGACCGTCGGCGACAAAACCTGCGCAGCTTTAGGGCTCTCGAAGTCGTGGATATATGAAGGAGTCGCCGGGCGAAATCCATTGGGGCCAGGCACGTATGTGCCGCAAACAGGCCGTATGTATATATTCAATCCAGCACCTGTATGCAGTGGACCAAACCATTTGGCAAACGGGACGAGGCCATGTATAAAGCTGCAACCCAGCCTAGGTGACATCAGAGCGCCCAAAAGCCTAGCAAAACGGAGGCGTTCATATAAGCCATATCAGTTCGATTGACAGATGCCATCCGGTTCCTGAGGCTCCTGGTCGAACACGTGGCAACTTGCCAGACAAGAGCGGACCCTCACGCGGAAAATTGACGCCGCTGTCTACTTGTCTTCGGAAGACATCGAGGCGTCGCAGCCCTCTTTGCTCAATAGGTACATTGGCATCGGTTATTTTTTCTGCTTATCTGAGCTGTCACCTGCCAACACAATGCGCGGCGTGTTGCCGAGCAGATATCGGGGACCGCTCCCGCGCCGTCGAGCAACGTCCCCGGGGTTATAGAGCGAACAGGATTTCAGAGACAGGCATCCGCAACCCACGCACGACACAAGTTGATCCCGCAATGCGATGAGCCTGTCTATACGCTCCTGCAGCACCGGGTGCCACGCGCGTGAGAGCCGCTCCCAATCCTGCTTCGTCGGAGTGCGCTGCCCAGGTAACGTATCGAGAGCGGAGCGAATCTCTGAAAGATTTAATCCGACCGCCTGTGCGGCGCGGATGAACCCCACCCGGCGGAGCGTCTCCCTTGCATACTGTCGGTGACCGCCTTCTGTTCGGGTGCCGCGAATCAGCCCCTGAGCCTCATAGAAACGGATCGCACTCGCCGCTACGCCCGAGCGCTTCGCAAGTTCGCCGACTGTAATTTTCCCGCTCATGACGCTCACCAGAATTTTCTATTGACTTCAAGTGTACTTTAACTTGAACAATGACGCTTCGTTCTTTCCTCGAATCACGTGAGACAACAACATGCGAAGAGACTCTTTTCACCTCAAGTTGTACGAGCTACTCGAAGCAAACGCACGCGTCGAATTGTCGGCTGGATGCACAGTCGCGATAGACCGCGCAGGAAACACTTTTCGCAATTCCGTTCTTCGCGCTTTGCCCATGCCAAGCGACAAGGCGAGCTCGAAGGCCACGAGCACGCATCCCTCGGGAATTGAAAAAATACTGGCGTCTTTGAACAGGTCAGGTCCCCAGCTTGGGCTGCTGTTACTGCCGGGCGGGTGGGTGATGGTGCTCTTGCTTTGGCTCTATCAGCAGGGATGGCGCAAATGAGAGTCCCAAGCCGGCAGATCGACAGCGAAGAGAATCGTCATGCTACACACAGAGACCACGGCGGGAATTTCTTTCCAAACTTTAACTCATATCAGATAACCTCAATGAAAAACAAGCACGCTTCTATTCGGCTCGTCGGTATCTCGGGAAGCCTTCGTCGTCTTTCGTATTGCACAGCGATTCTGCGGACGCTGCGAGATGAACTCCCGGATGAGGTCATGCTCGATATCTTCGAGCTCAGTCGGATCCCGCTCTACAACGAAGACCGCGAAACCGACGATTTCCCCTCTTCAGTCCAGACATTCAAGGATGCTGTCACACGGTGCGACGGGGTGGTCATCGTATCTCCGGAGTACAACCATGGCATGCCAGGCGTTTTTAAGAATGCTTTGGATTGGGCCTCTCAACCAATAAACAAGTCGCCCTTCGCTGGCAAACCGACCTTGGTGATGACTGCGTCCCCCGCCTTCACAGGCGGCGTTCGAGCTCAGGTCCAAATCGCCGAGACCCTCCGTGCGATGTTGGCCAATGTCATTTCTTTTCCTCAAGTGGTGGTTCCCGCGGCACATGCCAAGATTGTGGACGGGAGGCTTAAGGATCCTGCGTCGCTTGACTTTGCGATGAAGGCTATTGACGCGCTTGTAGTCGCTATCAAGCAACGCCGGCTTATCTCCTCGTCAGACGACTGACCAAACACCGTGATTGTTACTGAAGCCCCTTTGCGCCTTCAAATTGTCACTCAGGATTAGCCACAAGGCCGATGAGCGCTATCAAATCTGAAGTGCAACACCTGTCTCATATAGGGTGTTGCGATGAACGAAAGAACTCAGTACATGCCACTGCGGCCTGAAGAGCGTCTGACCATTGCGGGTCCGGAACTGTAGGGTTCGAGTATTCGGGCCATGGCCCGGATACTCGGGCGCTCGCCGGGCACCGTTAGTCGTGGACTGACGCGAAACAGCTCTTGTGCTGGCTACGCGTCAGTGCCGGCTGAAGCGCTCAGCGCCGCATGCCGTAGCGCGGGTTGCCGTCCCCCAAAGCTTTGCCCGCGAAGCGTCTGCTGGCGCCTTGTTCTCACGCTGATCGAGTGCAAATGGTCGCCCCAGCAGAAATCGGGCACACTACAGCGTATGTATCTGACCGACTCAACCCAGTCTCGCACGAAACAATCTACACGGCGATCTATGCCCAGCCGCTTGGCGGATCGCGTCGTCAGCTGATTGCTTGCTTGCGCCACGGCCAAAGCACGCGCATGCCGCGCACACGAGGCACCGACCGGCGTGGCCAGATCCCCGACATGGTGAGTATTCGTCTGCGTCCGCCCGAAATCGAAGACCGACTGCTGCATGGACACTGGGAGGGCGACTTCATCAAAGGTGCCAGCAACCAGTCCGCAGTCGGCGTTCTGGTCTAACGGACCGGCCGCTTGGTGCTGCTTGCCAGGACGGGAGATCCCAAGGCCGCTTCGGCGCTGGCGGGCTTCTCCGCCAAACTCAATTCGATTGTCGCGCCATTACGGCAGAGCTTTACCTACGACCAGGGCAACGAAACGTCGCGGCGTAAGGAACACACCGCAGCAACCGGCGTGAAGGTGTATTTCTGCGGGCCTGCACAGTCCATGGCACTGCGGCACCTGCGAGAACACCAACGGGCTTCTGCGCCAGTATCTGCCTAAACGCAGGGATCTCTCGGTCTACAGTCAGGACGAACTCGATGCGATTGCCGACAGTCTGAACAGCCGCCCACGCGCGACTCACGCATTTCCTTCACCATTCGAGGTCTTCGCTGCGACCCTTGCATCAGCAAGCCAGCCTCACGGCTCGAGACACTAAATCAACAGATATGCGGTGCCCGTCACGTGCCGAATTCACTGGGCCAGGCGGACAATTATTGCCAGGGACGTACTCTTTTCCCACGTAAGGAGTTTCCGCCAGCGTTGAGGAACGTCGCGAAAAGGCTTAGAACCATCGTCCGTCCGTAGAAAAACCCCTGCCCAAATTCAGCTCCAGACCGACTGACTATTTTATGATGGCTCGCGCTCTCGACCCCCTCGGCAACCACATTCGAGCCCAGTTCCCGAGCCGCGTCAACCAAAGCTGCCAGCCGGTTCCGTCGCTCGCCGTCATCGAGAGCCAGCACCCGACCATCGATCTTTAATAGATCGAAATGAAACGCTTTGTGAAAGCCCCGGTACTTCTCGACAGTGGTTACACCCGACATCGCTAACCTCACCCCCTTGGCTCTCAAAACGGTGATTGCATCAAGGACGCCTTTTGTTGGCCTGGCGCAGTGTTCCTCAGGCATATGCAACACCAGACGGGAGAGGATCGATTCAGCCGAGCCCATCACATCCGATACAAAGGTTCGACTCTCGACATGCCTAGCGGCAACTTTGATTCCAATGTACAGGGATTTGGACGCCCCCAACGGTCCGAGTTCGCGGACCGCAGTCGCAAGAATGAAACGTGTCACGGGGACGACAAATGATCCCTGCTCAATACGACTCATGTAATGATATGGGCCTAAGTGGCCGTATTCCACATTGTCCCATCGGATCAACGCATCGACCCCCACGCACCTCCCCTCGCGCAGGTTGACCAAGGGCTGGTATTCCACACGGAACTCTCCTCTCCTTAGCCCTGCCTTAGCGGCACGAATAAGCTTAGCGTCGGGTGTTAAGTGTCGTTTGTAGAAAATCCAGAAACCTCGGATAAACAGGCACGTAAGCGCCAGCCATAAAACCAGCCAAACCGCTAGCCCCGCCAATACGCGACCACTCACGTGTGCTCCGGCACCTACAACCGGGCGCACGTCAGGCTTAAGCTTCGGCTCTGCCGACTCGCCCGCTTGGCGATGCCCGGCGCCACCCTGGCAAGCGTGATCGCGGTCTCATCCGCTCAGTTCGGCCACAGCCGGGTCGCCTTCAGGCGGCGAATTGTTGGAAAATTCCTGATTCCCTTCAGGCGGCGAGGGATAGAAAAATTTCGCTGCAAGACCACTGAATGCAAGACGAGAGACCCCCGGCTGCAAGCCACTCGTGTTGGTCGACTCAGCGTCGATGAAACCCGCCACCGAATCCGTGAGGCCGCGCGGACCTTTGGTCGACGCACGACTTGACGTTGAACGTCGAACACCGCCTTCCGGCTTTGGCATCCTACCGGAAGAGCTGCATGTCAACGGCGCACCATCAATAAGCTTCATCGGAAGTGTAGTTGCCCCACCGAGCGTCGCCGGGATGAGAAGCACCGGAGGACTCGTGCAATCACTGTCAGATTGCCAAGGTTCCGCCGCCTGCGATGACGCGAAGGTGTCAGCTATAGGCTCTAGATGTTCCTGCGCATGAGCGCCTGACGAAATTACGAATGCAGTAAAAAAGATGGCTAGCAGCCACTGCATGCGCCCCCGCTGAAGCTCAGAGATAGGCGCCTCGCCAAACTCCGCCGATGATGATTCCGATTCCCCTTTCATGGTGCGAGTTGAACCTTTCTGATTGATAGTGGTGTATTGCGCCCCTACGAGTCCGCATGTTCCGATCAACGAATTTTTTCGATGCCACAATCGTTTGTGCGCAAGCTTCAAGAGATTTGCGGCTCGATAAATCGGCCCGACGTTTTATGCCCCTGCAACTCGAACGTCCTTGTGGAGGATGCGGTATCCGCGACTCGGGAAGCAAAGTGCGTGAAAGGCCAGCCTGCTATGGATCACGGGTCGCGAGCGTGATCGACCCTCGCGGCTTTTGAGCCCGGTCATTCGGCCGCCCGCAGATAGCGGGGGCGGGCGGCTCCTGTCCGACTGACCGCCGCTTTGCCTTACATGCGCAACTTACTCCCCGTCCATCCTCGTTTCTGGCATTCTCGGTAACGAGGCGGAAATCGGCGACCAGCCCGAAACGGCCGGCCCGCACGTTGGTCCCGACCTGTGCAATGAAGAACGAGTTTTCATCGACGCCGGGACCGCGCCGCGGCCGAACACCCAACTGCAATCGTCTCTCGGCTGCAGGCTGATGCGTGGAAAATCGCTGGAAGGTTTCATCGGGCGGCTGGGCACGTTCGCTTACTCCTGCCGTGCGATTCGCAAGACCACGTCACAATCGGCGACCATGTTCGCGGCATTTTCAGCAAGCGCCGTAATGACGTCCTGGCCAAATTCCTCCATCGCGGCTTGCCAATCAACGTTGCCGGCCAGGAAGTCGCCGGCATCATTCTTTTGCTGTGCTTTGCGTATCGTCTTCACGGATAGAGCAAGGGCGCGAGCCGTCGTGTGAAGAGACTTATCGTAGATAAACATCAAAAGCTTTCCATAATAAGTACTGCTTTGTTGGCGTCTGTTCCGAAGTCTTAGAGAACTGTCTAGCCCCAGTAACCCGGACCGTATACACGCTCCAGTTACTCGATCAATTCGAGACGCAAACCTGATCAATACGTAGAGAATCAAATTCATCGGAAAGCATTGGCCTACCAAAGAGATAGCCTTGAACCTCATCGCAGCCCATCTCGGTTAGTTCCACAACGACACTAATTCCGAGACTATGGACGAGTTGAGCAATCTCTTTCACAATTGTACTGTTTGGCGGCGTCGCCAGGTAGTGCACGTACAAACGACCCATCTACCTTCAATCGGTCTGGTTGTAGATAATTTGGATACGACTGGAATAGCCCGTGCCGAAATCATCGATAGAAAGCTTGTTCGCCAGCACTCTCAGGCGTCGGAACGTGTACATCACGTGTCCACTGTCTTCGATAGGTACACTCGCTGTGAATTCGAGCTCAAATGCGGCTCCCAGGAACGCCCGCCAGCCTCAATGCATCTGACGTTCCTCTCCGGCTCGATCGTTCAAAACGCACTACAATTCGATAGATTTCGCAATATCCTCTACGATCTTTTTGGCGTCGCCGAAGACCATCATAGTTTTGTCCATGTAAAATAGTTCGTTATCGAGGCCGGCGTAACCCGCAGCCATCGAACGCTTATTGACGATCACAGTCCGTGCCTTATGCGCCTCGAGGATCGGCATGCCATAGATCGGACTGCCCTTTTGCTGCGCTGCCGGATTGACAACATCGTTGGCGCCGAGCACGATCGCAACGTCGGCCTGCGAGAACTCACCGTTTATGTCCTCCATCTCGAACACCTGGTCATAGGGCACCTCCGCCTCGGCCAGAAGAACATTCATGTGGCCAGGCATCCGGCCCGCCACCGGGTGGATGGCGTACTTGACCGTGACGCCCTTCTCGGTAAGCTTTTTAGCCAACTCGTTCACAGCATGCTGGGCTCGGGCCACCGCGAGACCATATCCCGGTACGATTATCACGCTATCGGCGTTGGCTAGCATATAGCCAGCATCATCCGCACTGCCGCTCTTAACCGGTCGCTGTTCACCGGGACCGCCCGGGGCCGCAGCGGCCTCAGCACCAAAGCCGCCTAAAATGACATTGACGAAAGACCGATTCATCGCACGGCACATGATGTATGAAAGAATCGCACCTGACGATCCGACGAGCGAACCGGCGATAATCAGCATCGCATTGTTGAGCGAAAAGCCAATGCCTGCCGCTGCCCAACCAGAATAGGAATTCAACATCGAAACAACGACGGGCATGTCGGCACCGCCGATTGGAATAATGATCAACACGCCAAGCGCAAACGCGAGGATCGTCATCACAATGAACGGCACCCACGACAGCGTGAGAAAGAAGCCGATGCCGAAGCCGATCATGCCGAGTGCAAGCATCAGATTGAGCGCATGCTGGCCCGCATAGACAACGGGTGCGCCCTGGAATAGACGAAACTTGTATTTTCCCGAAAGCTTCCCAAATGCGATTACAGAGCCCGAGAAGGTTATCGCGCCCACGAACGTGCCGATGAAAAGCTCAATGCGGTTGCCGTACGGGAGATAACCCGCATACGGCGCGTCGGGCGGAACGAGCCCGAAGGCGGTCGGCTCATAGATGACGCCATAGGCGATAGCCACAGCGGCTAAGCCAATCAGCGAGTGCATCGCCGCGACCAGTTCCGGCATCTTCGTCATTTCCACACGCGCGGCGATAAAGGAACCCACCGCGCCACCGACAAGGAGCGCCGAAAAGAGCAGGCCGAGTCCAAATCGGAGATCTGCGCCAAGGGAAGTTGCCTGGCGCGCGATAAGTGCGATGGTCGTCAGGATCGCGATCGCCATCCCGACCATGCCGAACATATTCCCGGCTCTAGCGCTTCTCGGATTCGACAGGCCCTTCAATGCCTGAATGAAACACACGGAGGCAATGAGATACAGCAGCGTAACGACGTTCATGCTCATTTATGTATCTCCTTCGTCGATTGCTTTTTCGGCTCCTTCCTTTTGAACATTTCGAGCATCCGTCGTGTCACCAGAAAGCCGCCGAAGACATTGATGGCCGCTAACAGCACGGCGAACGTGCCAAAGAATTTCCCGGGGCCTCGAACGGTGAGGCCAGCAGCAAGCATCGCGCCGACGATCACGATCGCGGAAACCGCATTCGTCACAGCCATTAGAGGCGTATGCAGCGCCGGCGTCACGTTCCAGACGACGTGATAACCGACATAGACCGCAAGCACCAAGATGATGAGATTGATAGTTGTGTGATTGATGACTTCCATCGTAATTCTCCGTTTCCGCTCTGATCCCTTATGCAGCCTTGCGCGTGATGGTCCCATCTCGCGTGAGCAAAGTCGCCGCGACAATATCGTCATTCAGGTCGATGTTGATCGTGCCTTCTTTGGTGACGATGAGTTTCAGGAAATCAATGAGGTTGCGCGCGTAAAGCGACGACGCGTCAGACGCCACCATCGCCGGCAAATTGGTATGACCCACGATTGTTACGCCGTATTTGGTCACGACCTTATCGGCCTCTGTAAGCGGACAGTTGCCGCCACGCACGCCTAACTGGCCAGGCAACTCAGGCCCGCGCCCCGCCGCGAGGTCGACGATGACAGAGCCGGGGCGCATCGCCTGCACAGTTTCAGCGCTAATGAGCGTCGGCGCGTCACGGCCCGGGATCAGCGCAGTCGTGATGACAATGTCCGAGACCTTCGCCCGCTCATGCACGGCCAATGACTGGCGCGCGAGCCAGCTCGACGGCATCGGCCGGGCGTATCCGCCGACACCATCGGCCACGTCACGCTCTTCTTGCGTCTCGTAAGGCACGTGGATGAACTTTGCACCAAGTGACTCAACCTGTTCCTTCACCGCCGGCCGAACGTCTGACGCCTCGATCACTGCCCCCAAGCGCCGGGCTGTCGCGATTGCCTGCAAGCCGGCGACTCCGGCGCCTAGCACCAGCAAGCGTGCGGCTTTGACAGTGCCGGCCGCAGTCATCAACATCGGTAAAAAGCGTGGGTAAAGATCTGCTGCAACCAGCACCGCCTTGTAGCCGGCGATGTTCGCCTGCGAGGAGAGCACATCGAGACTCTGCGCTCGCGTCGTTCGCGGAGCAGCCTCAATAGCAAAGCCGTCGACACCGGCATCGGCAAGCCGTCGCGCACCGTCCATATCGAATGGATCGAGCATGCCAACCAAGACGGCACCGCGCCTAAACTTAGCGAATTCGCCCTGCTGTGGAGCCCGAACCTTCAGCACAAGGTCGCAACCAAGGGCACCTTCTTGATCGGTGATCTCCGCGCCTGCAGCAACGTATGCATCGTCCGTTGCGTTTGACGAGACGCCTGCACCTGAGGCTACGTGCAGCGTATGTCCCTTATCCTTCAGCTTCTTCGCCGTCTCCGGCGTAACGGCAACACGTCTTTCACCCGCCGTGATTTCGACAGGGACACCAATTTGCATGACTCCTACTCCCTCGTTAGAGTGGTTATCTTTTACTGCGGCTTCTCTGGACGAGATGCATAATCTCTGCCTCGCCCGAGGGTCTTCGATGCGATCAGCTGTATCGCTAAGCTAGGCCAATGGCGTTGAAATCAACGCGACGGCCAAACTGTTGCCGTACAAACCTCCCATTCGCGCCAACTACAACGTGAACCCATGTCGCGATATCGCGATCCGATCAGAATCTGCTGAGGTGGGAGCCCGCTTTTCGCAAAAAACAGCGATTGTCATCCAAGAATTACCCACCGAAAACCGTGTGGTTATCTTGGGGAATGTTCCTTTATCAAGCTGCTGTACTGCATCTTCGTATAGCCGAACTTGCGCTTCAGGACGCGAAACGGATGGCCAACGCTGGCACGGGCGCCGGCTCCCAAGCGTTCATTCTGATCGGATCCTCACGGAAATTAC
>NZ_JARESU010000208.1:0-10387 GCF_046027075.1 Paraburkholderia sp. RL18-085-BIA-A
AAACAACTAATTTAACGAACTTCTAACTCACGACACTAGGTGGATTCTTCATATCACGTCTCCCTCCATTCAAGCGACACAATACAACGGCAGCGACCCGCCAATGCCGCCGCGTACGGGTCGTTCGGCGACAGCCGCGAGACCCTTCGGATCGTTCTGCGTATAGCTAGCAAAGTCGGGTTATAGCTGCGGAAGTAGTTGTTGAACATCGCCTCCGACACGCGCACCGTAGCCGCAAAAGCACCGGCCCCGCCCGCCCCCTATTGGCCATGCGACACCGAAGTCCAAGTAGGCCCGCTACGTCCTTAGGTTTGACCGAGTAGCAGCGAACCATGTGATCGCAGTAGTCGCACACCGTGTCAATCTGTCGTACTCGTTGCGCTTGAAATCAGGCGGTGGGGCAGCCAGAAAATCGGTTGCAAAACGCATCTCGGGTTGGGCAGCGTCGACCGCCAAATCAAAGATGTCGGCTCTTAGCCGAGCACGCTCTCGTACAGTTTCATCGATCAGTCTGGGGCATGGGCCATGCCGTCTTCGGGCTGACTTATGCAACAAAGCCGTCATGAAGATGCAATGCAAGTCCGATAAGGTCGCGGATTCTTACCAACCTTTCAATTTATTACCATACCGTGAAAAGAAAAATCTTAATTTCTGCGATTCTCGCAGCCGGTCTTAATGCATGTGGCGGGGGCGACATTGGCAGCAGCACTGTTGGTGACACTGGCAGCAATGCTGTGCCTGTAGTAGATAGCAAAATTCCTGCGCTTGCATTTGCCGATCCGCAAAGCACCTATGATTTGAATAGCTACACGCAGACAGCAATGTTTCCTCTGCAGTACGCTACGACCGGCACCAATCTGTTGAACGCCGAGGCATCCGGCGTGACCTATGACAAGGATACCGATTCGCTGTTTGTCGTTGGCGACGGAGCGACCTCAGTCGTGCAGGTTGCAAAGAGCGATGGTCACGTTATCGATTCCATGACTCTCAATGCCGGCGACTTCGAGGACACTGAAGGCATCACTTATGCCGGTGGCGGCAAGTTCGTATTGGTGGAAGAGCGTCTCCGTCAAGTCGATCTGTTCACTTACGTTCCGGGTGGAACATTGCACAGAGCAGACGTACAGTCCGTCAAATTGGGTACAACGGTTGCCAACGTCGGTATTGAGGGTGTTACTTTCGATACCAAAACAGGCGGCTACATTGCCGTGCGCCAGTCGCAGCCCACCAGCATTTTCCAGATGGCAGTCGATTTTGCAGGCGGGTCGGCGACAGCATCGAACGGTACGCCCATCTTGCCAACTACAGACAATCCTCCGGTGCTGTTCGATGCGGCCAAGACGGGCCTTTCTGCGTTCAATGACGTTTTCTCGTTGTCGAATATCGCACCGAGCAACGCTCCGGATTACGACAGCGTCATCATCATCGGCGCGCCGGATGGCAAGATCGTCAAGATGGATCGTACCGGCAAGTTGCTGAGCAGCTTGTATATGAGTGCCACTGCCCAGAATGAGGGAGTGACGATGGCCCCGGACGGTACCATTTATGCGGTTGGTGAACAGGCCGCGGGGCCGAGTCTGCCAGGCCTGACCATCTTCAAGCCAACCACCAGCACGAACAATGTCGGCATTGGCAGCAACCTCTACCTGACGTTCGATCAATCGGTGAAGGCGGGTGCGGGTAATATCGTTCTCAGTAACGGCGCCGACGACACGCGATCGATTCCTGTGGGCGACGCATCGCAAGTGACGTTCAGCGGTAATGTGGTGAAGATTCATCCGAAGTTCTACATGGTTGCCGGCACCACCTACCACATCACGTATCCAACGGGGGCGATCAAGACGGCAGCGGGGGGCGATATCTCTGCCGTGTCCGACTTGTCGACATTCTCGTTCAAGGCGATTGGTACCGTTGATCACACAGCCCCGACATTGACCAGCACTGCGCCGGTCGATGGCGCGACAGGCATCATCGGCAACCACATGACATTGTCGTTCAACGAAGTCGTGCAGGCGGGCACAGGTAACATTGTTATCAGCAACGGCTCCGATACGCGCGATGTGTCCGTTGACGACACGACCCAGGTCAAATTCAACGGCGGTCGGGTGAGCATCACCTTGACGGCACCATTGCAGGATAGTTCTCGCTACACCGTAAAATTGGCCAGTGGCGTTATCACTGACCTGTATGGCAACGCCTATGCGGGCACGACGCAGAGCTTCACGACTGCAGCAGCAGGTGCGCCAGCGCCGACCGTGCTGATCTCGGAGGTGAACTCGAACGCAGACGGAGGCCAGGATTTCTTTGAAATCTATAACTACGGCAGCACGGCAATTGATCTGACCGGCTGGAAGTGGGGCGACAGTCATGCTGACGTCAACGATGCCAACAATAGCGCGGCATTTGCGGCCGGTACGATGCTTGCACCGGGTGAGCATCTGATCGTTGTGCCGGGTGTGCCCGGAACGGACGAAAATACGTTCCGTGCAACCTGGGGCCTCGCTGGCACGGTTCCGGTCCTTGCGATGTTGAACGTCAATAACGATGCAACGAATCCGATCGGTTTGGGTAAAGGCGATGCGGTGATCGTCTATGATGCGAACGGTAATGTCGCGGCTGCAATGAACTACGGCGCACCGATCGATGCGGCGCAGGGAGACGGCACGACGAAAGCGATTCCAACGGCCTCGGGTGCAGATGCCAGCCTCGTTGCCGCCGGAAATCATGCTGGTGCCGTCTTCGTCGGCGGCAATGCGAAGGTTTCCGCAGTGTGGGATACCGTTTCGACAACGACGCCAAACTATGTTGAGGCAGCGGTTGGCGTGCACGGCGGCATAGCCGAGCCGCTTAAACCTGCGTCGATTGGTTCGCCTGGACAGTAATTTCCCGCCGCTTTGCGGCATGAGTATGGCGAAGAACCGCCCGACTATGTCGGGCGGTTTTTTTTTAAGGTCTTTACGCGTTAGTTCGTGACGCGGCTCTGTGACAGAGGGCAATGTAAGGTCAATCGCCGTGTGCTTCAAGCCATCTCACAGTTACCGTTTTTCCGGTTGCTGATTGAGCGCCCTTGGTGGCTAACAGGCGCCGCAAGTCATCACCGATGCCGTGGCGGGCTCAAGTCTTCTCACGCGGGGGATTCTCGATCACGGCGTAGGTTCTACGTCACGCGCTACATGACGCGCATGGTCTACGAGCCCGAAGTCACACCGAATGTCGGCTGCGGGGGAATTGAATCACGCCCACGGAGGTCCGCAATTGGCCGCGCTGAGCCAGACGATGACCGTCGCAGGCCGACCCAGAGCGGACGATTAACGTCCGAAAACAAACTCCGCTGTCGCTAAGATTTCTGCCATTCAACACGACGTTGTTAAACGTCGCTTCCTGGTCGAACCGCTGCCGACGATGCACTGCATACCGACCCCGTGCTGAACAACCCGCCGCCCCCGAAACGGATGCACGGCGTACCCATTTGCGCAAAGGTGATTTCGACGTCCGCCTCTTCTGAGGCCAGCGACCCACGCCTATAGTCGGTTCAGCTTTCGGACGCTAACCGCAACTTCCGGGCCCCGCACGAAGCTTCCCCAGTCTTAAGGAGCAATCTATGTTGACCAGGACGTCCCCGGCGTCTTTCGCCGAACCCGCTGCCGTCACCCTCGACGCGCAATACTTCGAATATACGTCGTCAGCTAATCCGATCGGCGCGAAGCTTATCTCGCGCGTGCCTTTCCGCAATTTCCCGCCGTCGCTCTACGCAACCGGCGCAACCCGCATCGTACCCCTCGACCTTTCCGCGGAGTTGGGTTGCCCCGGTCCCGCGACCGGCCCCGGCCTGTGCGCCAATTTCCTGCGTATCAATGCGGGGGATGCGTTGACGCTCGCCCCGAACGCAACCTCGCAGGTTTGCTACGTCATCAGTGGCTCCGGGAGCGTGACGCAGGGCGAGACCCGCTTCCCGTTCGCGCAGGGCGATTTCTTCACGCTGCCAGGCGGCGATGCCGCCGTGCTGTCCGCTGACGTGACGGCCACGCTCTATTACGTCAACGACGCGCCACTGCTCACCTATCTCGGCACGACCGGCGTAGAGGCGCGCTTTGCACCGACCCTCTATCCGGCCGCCCAGGCGCAGGCGGAATTGCGCAAGGTCTCGGAAGAAGCCAATGCGGGCCGCCGCAACCGCATCAGCGTGCTTATGGGCAACGCCAATTTCCCGCAGACGCGAACGGTCACGCATGTTTTGTGGGCCATGTTCGGCATTGTGCCGCCCAACTCAATGCAGAAGCCGCACCGCCACCAGTCGATTGCACTCGACTTCATCGCCGGGGGCAAGCCAGGCGTCTATACGCTGGTCGGTACAGAACTGGACGAGAACGGCAATATCGCGAATCCAACACGCGTCGACTGGGAAGCTGGGATGGCGTTCGTTACACCGCCGGGATACTGGCACGCGCATTTCAATGAAACAAACGAGAACGCCTATGTGATTCCGATCCAGGATGCCGGCTTGCAGACCTGGCTGCGCACGCTCGATATCCGCTTCGCCCGTTAAGGCTGTAGCGCCAGCGCGAGTCCGTCATCCCAGTACGGCGGCTCGCCAATCACCTCGGCGTAGAAATCCACGAATGCGCGCACCTTTGACGATACGATTTTCTTCGGGGGGTAGACCGCCCAGACCGCTGGTTCGGCTCGCCCCGTGCGCGCCTCCCATTCAGGCAGCGCGTGCTGCAGGCGCCCTTCGCGCAGGGCCGTAGCCGCGAGCCATGTCGGCAGAAGAGCAAGCCCGCAGCCGGCCACAGCGAGTTCCAGCACGGCCTCGGAGTCGTCTACGCGCAAGCGCCCTTGCAATTCCACCACCACATGCTCCGGCGACGCGTGTACATCTGCTGCGTGAGTGAAAGACCATTTGTCGTCCGGCAGCAGGGACAAGCGAAGCGCATCGTGCGCGGCGAGATCTTCAGGGACACGAGGCATCCCGCTCCGCTCGAAATACGCCGGACTGCCGCAGACGATACGACGATGCGGCGCAATGCGTTTGGCCATCAATGACGAATCGGCCAGCACGCCGATACGGATCGCCACGTCAATGCCAGCTTCGATCATATTGAGCGTTTCATCGGTCGACACGATGTCGAGGCCGATGGCAGGGTAGCGCTTCATGAACGCCGGCAGATGCGGCACGATATGCCGGCGCCCGAATGCCGGCGGCATCGTGACCCGTAGCACACCTTGCGGTGTGCGATTCAGTGACGACGTAACCTGGCGCGCCTCCTCGAGCGCCTGCAGGGCAACCAGGGCGTGTTCACGAAATAGCCTACCGCCCTCCGTCAGGACGAGCCCCCGTGTCGACCGGTTAAAGAGGGCAATGCCCAGATCCTTTTCCAGCTCGCTCACGTAGCGCGAGACGGTCGAGGTCTTGACTGCCATTTCATGGGCCGTCTTGCTGAAGCTCTGCACTTCCGCTGCGCAAACGAAGGCCCGTACCGCGGCAAAATAATCCATGGCATTTCTGACGCGAATCACACGTTCTGCAAGGAACTTCACGAGGTGAGGACCGGAACCCGCGCAACGCTCTTCGTGCGAGCCCTCGGCGCATGGGCGCGAACCGGATAATCCGGCTTTTGCTTAGACGGGTAGTGTACTGGCATAGCACAGCCAACGTGAAGAGGAGCCAATCGCAGAGTCAAAGCCACCGCGTTGAAATGCGAAAGTCCGCTTCAGTGTGTTGCATCCACCGGTTGAATCCGCCTCGGGTAACAGACTTTCCCGCGAGGATCGCCGCCTCAACCAAACGATTAGGCATCCTTGGCGATCGGCGCCTCGAGAAGACAACCAAACTCACGGGCAAAGTCGACAGAGACGCGCGCATGGACTGCGCCCTGCTTGTCAAAGAACCGCTGCGTCCCTCTAAGAGTGAACACACCTTCATGCCAGACATTTGGATGGATGTAGAGACCCTGCTGTCCATCGAAGCGAAAGCACACGAACTTCTCCGGCGCAATGTCGTCCCCCGGCAATGCCAGTGGAACGCAGAACGGAAGACAGTCGAGAGGAAAGAACAGTTGTCCGCCGTCGGGGTGGTAGTTCGCGTGCCAAAGCAACATGCGTTCCGGAGCATTGGCGTTGTCGTCGCGGGCCGCTTCAGGTTCCCTTGCGTACGCAAGAACGTAGTTACCGCTCACAGCCTCGTTTCGACCGTAGAGAATATCCCCGCGCCATTCGCTGACAAATGTGCCTTCGGTCGTGCCAGCCTCATCACCGGTTCCAGGGTCTACGGGCCTTGTCCCCACCGCTGGCCACTGCACAATCTCGATCGGGCACTCGCTCGGGTCTGTCACAAGCCTGCCAAATCCATCAAGCGTTGTAGGGGTCGCGTCGACCACGGGCATCGATACGCGTCGGAGGCCGGGAGGAAGGGCGGGGTTGAGGTAATCGATCTCTTGGGACATTGGCACAGTTTACACGAGTCGGAGAGTGACCGCAGATGCTCGAACAAGGCGTTTAGCCGACCTTCGTACACGTAAAAACGGCCACTGTGGTAACGCCGGACCGAACGTCGGAAACGGGTCGAGGACGGAAGTTGGCTGACGGGTCGAGGTCGCGAGAGCAGTGAACAATGTCGATGCGGGTGGTAGGCTCGTCGTGTCGGTCTACACCATGACCAATCCGTACCGCATACCGAGCATCACCGCCTCGGTGCGGTTGGTCGCGCCGAGTTTGCCGAAGATGGAGGAAAGGTGGAATTTCACCGTGTTGTCCGAGATGTCGAGTTGCCGCGCGATCTCCTTGTTGCCGAGTCCGTCGGCGAGCATCGCTAGCACTTCAATTTCGCGTAACGTCAAGGCTTCGAACGGTTCGCCGGACGCCGTCTGGCGCGACGGTTTTCGTCCGGCCAGCAGCCTTGCGAGGATGTCGGGCGACAGCACGCAAAGGCCCGCGGCGACGGCTTCGATGGACACGACGATTTCGCCAGGCATCGCGTTGCGAGGCAGGAACGCCACCGCATCGGCCGGCAGAACATCAAGGATCCCGTCGCTGTCCGGGTCATCGCTCAACAGGACGAGCGCCGGTGGCGCGTGCCCGAGTTCGAATAGCGTCTTGAGCGGGTCGCTCGCATCCGGCTCGATGTCGGCCACGACTACATCCGGCACTGAACCGGCGAGGCAATCGACGAGCGTTTCGGCGTCGGCTGCGCTACCCAGGAACCCAAGTGCCGGGTTTGCGTCGACAAGCATTTGCAGGCTTGCACGCACCTGCGACGATGCCGCAATCACCGCGACCCACACTGGCCCCACGTGTACCATCTGTCCATCCGACATTTCGCTACTTCCCGGACCTCACCTGCACGAATTCCGCCGTGGGCGTTCGCCCACCGTTACCGAACACACGTGGCGTTCGCCACCTCGGATCAACGCGATTTGCAACTGATGTCCAATGCTTGCGGAGTCCAGCGCGGCGTGCACGTCGTCCATGTCGCGGCAAGGCTTGCCGTCCAGTTCGATCAGCACATCGCCTATCAGCACGCCCGCCTGTTCCGCAGGACCGCCTGGCGCAAGCGAATTGATCAGCAATCCGCTACTGAACGGCAGGTTCATTTCCTTGACCCACGCATCCAGCAGGCTGACCTGCTGCGTGCCGACGCCGAGGTAGCCTCGTGAGACGCGCCCTTTAGCCAACAGTTCATCGGTGACGCGCTCCACGGTCATCGCGGGAATCACCATCCCAGCACCGCGCATAAGCGCGGACGTGCAGATGCCCATGACCCGCCCGCGCATATCCGCGAGGGCCGCCCCGGAGAAACCTGGGCGCAGACCGCCGTCCAGCCGCACCAACGCATCGAGCTGTCCACCTCTCCACGTGCGCCAAGGACCACCTGTGCTGCCGATCACGCCAAAATCAGCACTGACGCCGAGGTCGTCCGCACGCGCGACGGCGAGCGCAAGATGTCCCGGCTTCAGTGAGCGGGCATCGCCAGAATCGACTGGGTCCAGGTCCACTCCGTCAAGTCTCAGCACGCCGAGGTCGGTGCATAAGTCCAGGCCCGCGAGGACTGCGGCGACCTTACGGCCGTCGGTCAATGTGACTTCGATCCCGTCCTCACGCCTGATCGTGTGCGCAGCCGTCACGACGACACCATGTCGCCAGATTACCCCACTTGACGGCATGCGGTGCCGGCCGTGTACTGCCACGACGCTCCGCCCGACTCGCCCGACGATGTCTGCCAGATTGTCCGAGAGATCCATCAAAGGATTTCCGCTTGCGGATGTAGTTTCCATTTCAAGTCTCCTGCCAATTGCGATACGACCTACTTGTGCCTCGCGTCGTCGATTACTCATCTATCCTTTGCGGGTAGCGTGGTGGCGACGGGTTCACAATGACAGAAGGACTGGAGGTGCACACCACCCAAACGGGTAGTCGGATAGATGCAGTGCGGACTTCACTATGCAGCGTGAGGCAGAGATCGGCCAGCAGGAGCCGGTCGACGATAGTTCCACATAGCGGACACTCAACGGCGCTCTCAGGCGAGAGCGATCCCACGATTGTCGGAAGACCAGACATTTGAATGATCCCGCAATCCGAGGATGCGCGTTGGACCAAGTAATTATCTCTAGAACCGTTTTGAAAACCCCACGGTTAATCCGTGCGGCAATATCTGAACGAATAACGGCGTCTCCCACGTTGTGCTGAAGTAGCCGACCACCGTGCCCAATGCCCAGCCGGCCAGCACGTCGGTCTGCCAATGCGCCTGGCTCTTCATGCGGGCGACGGCATCATAGGCGGGAAGAATCTCCAGTGCGAAGACCCAAGGATTCCGGCGCCAGTAGTTGACAATGATCGGTGTGACGAAGCTCGCCTGAAGCGCGACTTCACCGCTAGGGAAGCTCTGGCAGCAAGTCCCCTGGAACCACACATCCGGCCCCTGTCCGCTACTCGGGCGCGGACGGCCAAACGCGTATTTCAAACCTTGCGCCGCAACCGCCGATATTGCCGAAGCGTCCAACGTTTGCCAGAAGGTGTGGCCCAGTTCGTTGTCGTTGCCGAGCCATAAGGCGCCACCCAATTCGGTAGCGATGACAGTGTACTCAAGCGCAAGTTGAACGTCCCGAGACCAGATGCCGCGCTCGTCCAACGCCCATACATGGTCGATTCCGAGCGGGCCACCGCCAGCATACGCGCAGGCTGAAGACAGTCCGAGCGTGGCAGCCGCAATCCAGTGCCTGACTCGATAACCAGTATGGTTGTGCGAAACAGGTGATCCAAAGAAGCGCATGACACCTCCTGGGAAGATCCTGGCGGACTGCATCCAGCTATATCGCGCGGGGGTCGACCAACACATGTTTGCGACGATCTTTCCCGGAGCCGAACTGGCTCTACAAGTTCATGCGGACGTTGCGAACGCATCCTGGATACAGGGCCATCTCTCGTTGTCTTGATGAGCGTCGAAGATAGTGTCTCTAGCAATTTGCGAGTTGATTCGTCGGCTATTGAATCGAATCTGTAGGATAGCTAACCGACGGTCTCGATGAATACGGGCGCAAGTGATGTCGTCAGCAGATAGGCTCGACGCATGTCTACCGTGAACGGTTTCGTAGTGTTGCTCGATGATATGGACGAGTGGAAATATTGGCAGTTATTCCGCTTTCCTTTCGAACAGCTATCGACACTGATGGAGTGTCTTGAGGACTGAATTACAAGACACCTCTGCATATGGCTGAAGCTTAGGCCCATGCTACCGGCTGAATCTGAAGGAAATCTTAACCATGGCGACAACGTCCGCTTCCTCTGGATGCGACAGCCGGCAAGCGGGGTCAAGAGGAATTCGCGAATGACTGTTGTCGAGGAAAGTGAGGGGCTGGTGTGGGTCGATCACGGGCTTCAGACGCCGTGGCAATGCTGGGCCTGTCAGCGCTGGGCGATGACCACGTGCGCCTGGATCTTTTCGTCGACCGGTCCCGTGCCGAATCACTCAGCGATCCCAGTTGCGGACGCTGACGTAGCGATGCCCATGCCTATGCCAGAACGGGCATCAATCTCATTGCGCAATGACGTTCCCCGGCAATAGGCGACGGCTGGCACGCGAGCCGATGCCGCGCGGCTATGCGGCGCAATCGTCTCGAAGTGTGGCGCCGTGCTGAAGCCCGAATCCGCGAGGTTGCGTGAAATCACTTGCGGGCCGAAATAGCCGTGCGGCGTGCGCACCATGAAAAGTGGCGGGTCATCGGGGAAAAGACCAGCAAGCGCCGCCGTGACGGTATTGGCAAACTCGTTTTCCCCGATGCGATCCCAGACGTTGAACAACAGTGACTGTCATGGAGATCGGGGATCGAGCCGGCGAAGCGAGCGTCGGTAGCAAAACTGTCCATGCGCCGCCTTCTTGCTCTTGCGGCAATCT
>NZ_JARESU010000209.1:0-10364 GCF_046027075.1 Paraburkholderia sp. RL18-085-BIA-A
TTTTTTTCCTCCGGTGCCCGGCGGGGGCCCGGGGGGTTCGGGGGGGGGGCGCCTCTGGCGTTGGCTTCGACCCTGGCGCGACGCGTCAGAAGGCGACGAAAGGCGACGGGCCGCCGGTCGAGGTCCTGTCGAAGCCGTAGAACACGTGACGGCCATAGAAGAACGGCAGACCGAGGTCGAAGCTGCTATTGCCGCCGATCTGTCCGCCGAGGTTGTTGAACGCGAAGTTGTTGCCGTTGCCGAACAGCGTGGCCGCATTGAGAATGCCGATGTTCGCGTTCGTCGTCACCTTGTTCAAGCCGACCAGCGTAATCGAGCGGGTTTGCGCGGACGACGGGCAGTAGAAGCCCGCGAAGTTGCTGCCGCACTGCGCGAGCGAGCTATCGCCGAAGAAGTAGGCGTTCGAGCCCGAGTCGAGGAACGCCTGCACCGTCGTGCCGTTGAAGGTGCTGTTGTTGAGGTCGCCAAAGGGGTCGGTGGTGAAGACCTGCGCCCCGCCGAGCGCATTGTTCGACTGTGTGTTGATCCCGAACACCAGCGTCCCGCTGGCCGACGCTGCTCCCGCGTCCGGTACCGGCTGCATCTGCACGATCACGCCGTTGTTGTCGGCCGCGAAGTTCGCCGCCGGATTAGCGACCTGCTGATTGAGCGGCACCGCGGTACGGGTACACGACGTTCCGCCCGGACACGCAAAGTAGTTGCTGAAGTTCACGGCGGTCGCCGGGTTCGCGCAGGTCGCGCCGCAATCGGTGAGCGCCGTGCCGACGCCGAGAATGCCGTTGGCGCCGAGATCGCTGACCGTGTTTTCCGCCGACCCGCCGCCGCAAGCGCTCGCGGGCACCGTGCTGGCGTCCTTGTCGCCGATGATCTGCAGCGGGATGGCGGTTGTCGTAGTCTCGCCGCCGATCGAGATGGTCGCGGTGCGCACCGTGCCCCAGGTGAAGCCGTCGGCGAAGGTCGCGCACTCGGCGAGCTGCGCGTTGTTACTACCCACGGTGCTGGGCGGCAGCGCATTGAGCAGCGACGCGCTGAACGCCGAGCTCGCCACCCGCAGTCCGAACGAACCGGTGTCGAGCTGGATGTTGTTGATGGTCTGGCAGATCGTCGTCGAACCGGGCGCGCAAATTCTCACACTGACCGACGGAATGTTGATGACGCCGCTCAGGCCCCTGCCGACCGTGATCGGCACGGTGTTCGCGGCGTTCGCGGCGATCGGCTGCTGAGTCGGGCTGGCCGGCAGCGAACCGCCGTTCAGGATGCTCGACGAATTGTTGCTGGAGCTGCCGCTGTCTCCGCCGCCACCGCACGCGGCGAGTGTTGCCAGCAGCGCGGCGGCCAGCACGGCGCGCAGCCGGTCTTTGAGATTCACACCAATAGAGATGGGTCGCATGGTCGTCCTCGCCATTACTGGATGTCGGAGCCGCTGACGCCGGCGGGCAGCGCGGGCGGCAGCCACGCCTGACCGCTGAACGCGCCCATATGGCCGCCGGAACGCACCACGAGACCGCTCTGATCGACGCTGACGGGGCCGTGGCCACCGCCGCGCGCCGCGCGCACGGCCTTGACGCCGGTCACGTATTGCGGGAAATAGCTGCCGAGCAGATCGTTCAGATCCGGCATTTGCGGGCCGCGCCACGCGATGCCGAACACCGCGCCGTCAGCGGCGAGGTATTCGCGGACCACGGTGCCGTTGCCGAGCGCGGTTTCACGCACGGTGTAGGACGCGGAAGCCGAGGTTGACGAAGCCGCGCCCGATGCCGAGCGCATCACGCCCTGCGCGGAGTTGGCCGCGCTTCCGGCAGGCTGGACGACGCGGGAAGAAACCGACGCGCCCGGGGGCGGCGTCATCGGGGCACCGCCCAGCCCCGCGTGAGCGGGCTGCGCGGCGAACAACGAACAAGAAAAGGCAAGCGCCGAAACGATTCCGGCGCGGCGTACACGACTCCACATGGCAATGCTCCTCCCGAACTACGGCCTGGCTCGCGAGGCGCGCGAACCGGCTGCGTGTACGCAGATGATACGGCACTGCTGCGGTCGCACTCGGGAAGGAGCTTCCTCACCGTGCCACCGGCCGGCGAATCCTCATTGCCGGAGCGGGGTGCCGCTGCTCGAGTTCGTAGTATGCCTGTGGTTCGTCTCGGGAGACAGCAAGCGCACCCGCGGGCGTGGCCTGCCATACATCCGGGCCGCGCGCGGCGCCCGGATGGTTATCTGAGGAAACCGCGCGCGGGTGGTGTGACGCAACTGCGCGCGGGGAGCTTGCGCGACGAGGCGCCCGGCCGCGTCAGAAGCCGAGGCTGGCGAGCAGATCGTCGACTTGCGACTGGTCCTGCATCACATCCGTCTTGCCTTCCGGATTGATCTGCGGACCGTTCAGCAGATGTTCGGGGCTGCCGGTCGGCGACACTTCCGCTGCCAGCGCCGCCGCGTTCGCCGCGAACTGCTCGCGCCGCTCGAGCGCGATGTTCTCGACCAGCACGCCGAGCAACTGCTGCTCGATCAGGTACACGACGTCCGTGATCTTCTTGATGACCTGGCCGGTCAGATCCTGGAAGTCCTGCGCCAGCATGATCTCCATCAGTTGCGCATTGGTCGCGCTGGTCGCCTCGGGCACGCCGCGCAGGAAGGTGCGCGTGTCGTTCATCAGCGCGCGCACTTCCTCGCGATCGATCGGCGCCGCGTACCACTGCTCCCAGCGCGCGTCGAGTTCGCCCGCGTCCTTCTGCAACTGCTCCTGGACCGGCTTGGCGACATCGATTGCCGACAGCACGCGCTCGGCGGCCTGCTCGGTCATGTCCGCGATGTATTTCAGACGGTCGCGAGCATCGGGAACGGCTTCCGCCGCGCGCTCGACATGCTTGTCGAGCCCGAGCTCACGCATCGAATCGCGCAGCGTGCGCGTCAGTTGTCCAATGCGAGCGAGAATGCGGTCGGACGCGAAGTCGCTGCTCTCGCTGACCGCGTCGGCGTGAGGCGCAGGGGTCGGCAGAGTCACGTCAGCTCCCGGCTTTCGCCATCTTCTCGAGAATCTTGTTGAGCTTCTCGTCGAGCGTCGCGGCCGTGAACGGCTTGACGACGTAACCGCTCGCGCCGGCCTGCGCCGCCGCGATGATGTTTTCCTTCTTCGATTCGGCCGTCACCATCAGCACCGGCAGATGCGTGAGGTTGGCGTCGGCGCGGATTTCCTTGAGCATTGCCAGACCGTCGAGGTTCGGCATGTTCCAGTCGGAGATCACGAAGTCGTAGGTGCCTCCGCGCAAACGCGCGAGACCGGCCTGGCCGTCTTCCGCTTCGTCGACGTTCGAGTAGCCCAGCTCCTTGAGCAGGTTGCGGACGATCCGGCGCATCGTCGGAAAGTCGTCAACCACCAGAATCTTCATTCCCTTATCCATTTCATTCCCTTTGCTTGTTCCATGTTGCGGCGCTTGACCGCCTCAAACTATCCGGCCCGCATCATACCCGCTGTACGCGATCGCCCATCGACGACAAACGCGCCATCACGCGCCGGCTCATTTCCGGCAGCGCCGCGATTTCGTCCGCCGCGCCGAGCGCAATCGCTTCGCGCGGCATGCCGAACACGATACAGCTCGCCTCGTCCTGCGCAAGGGTGTACGCCCCTGCTTTTTTCATCTCCAGCAGTCCAACGGCGCCGTCGCGTCCCATCCCGGTCAGGATCACGCCGACCGCGTTCTTGCCCGCATGCTGCGCGGCCGAGCGGAACAGCACGTCGACTGACGGACGATGCCGGTTGACCGGCGGCTCGTCCGACAGATGCGCGATGTAGTTCGCGCCGCTGCGCGCCAGCAACAGATGCGCGTGGCCCGGCGCGATATACGCGTGGCCAGGCAGCACACGTTCGCCGTGCTCTGCTTCTTTAACGGTAATCCGGCACAAACCATTGAGGCGTTGCGCAAAAGATTTCGTAAACCCCGGCGGCATGTGCTGCGCGATCAGCACCGCGGGTGCATCCGGCGGCAGCGGCACCAGCACTTCGCGGATCGCCTCGGTGCCGCCCGTCGACGCGCCGACGATGATCAGCTTCTCGGTACTGAGCAGCGGATTGTTGAACAGCGGCGCAGCGCCCGCCGGCGCATGCGCGGCCTGCGCCGCCGCATGCTGCACCGGCGCGGCCTGGCGCACGCGCGCGCGGGCCGCCGCGCGAACCTTGTCGGCGAGCTTTTCCGAGTAGTCGAGCATGCCGTCGCGAATGCCGACCTTCGGCTTGGTGACGAAATCGACCGCGCCCAACTCCAGCGCGCGCAGCGTGATTTCGTTGCCGCGCTCGGTCAGCGACGACACCATCACGACCGGCATCGGCCGCAAACGCATCAGCTTCTCGAGGAAGTCGAGGCCGTCCATGCGCGGCATTTCGACGTCGAGCGTCAGCACGTCCGGGTTGTGCTGCTTGATGAGGTCGCGCGCGACCAGCGGATCGGGTGCGGTCGCCACAACGGTCATGTCCGGCTGGCCGTTGATGATCTCGGTCATCAGGCTGCGGATCAGCGCCGAATCGTCGACGCACAGTACTTTGATCTTTTGCACAGCGCTCACGCCTCCTCTGTGGTTCTGGCGTTGTTTGAATTCAGGGGGCGCGGGCTCGCGCCGAACAGTTCGATTCTCGGCCGCGTGGCGGCCGGCGTCGCGAACAGTTCGACGCGCTTGCGCGCCGCCGCCAGCCGCTCGGCGCGCGCTTCGGCGCTCTGTCGCACGAGCGCCTGTTCGCGCTCGGCCACGCCCGCTTCCTGTTGCAGGCGCAGCTTCTTGACCATCACCTGGCCGGTACGCGGCATGAAGGCGACCTTGCGCGGATGCGAGCCCTGCAAATCCTCGGCGACGATGCGGATCTTTTCGAGCGCCAGGTAGCGGCGCACGAACTCCGAATTGCGGTCGCCGATATTCATCGTCGTCATGCCGGCGAGCACGGCACCGCCGCCGAATACCTTCGCTTCGAAGCGCTCGCGGCGGCCGCCCGCCTTGATCAATTCGTTGATCAGCACTTCCATTGCGTACGCGCCGTAGCGCATCGAATCCGATGCGGCTTGCGCGACGTCCGCGCCATCGTCGGGCAGCATGAAGTGATTCATTCCGCCGATGCCCGCCGTGCGGTCCTGGATGCAGGCCGCAACGCACGAACCCAGCACGGTGACCAGCACCATGTCTTCGTGGGTGGTGTAGAACTCGTTGGGCAACAGTTTCACGCCGGGGCGCTGGAAGTGGTTGTCGTAGTACAGGTTGGATGCGATCGGCAGGGCGCTGCTCATGCCGCCACCCCGCTCGTCGTGTGATGCGCCGCTGCGCTCGCCGTGCTGCTAGTGCGCAACGGCATGCGCGCGCCGGTTGCATCGCGCGTCAATTCGTAGACGGTCTGGCCGCGCAGCTTGAATGCCTGCGTCACGTACGTGAAGTTTTCCGAGTGACCGGCAAACAGCAGGCCACCCGCCTTCATCAGCGGCTCGAAGCGCGCGAGCACTTGCGCCTGCGTCGGCTTGTCGAAATAGATCATCACGTTGCGGCAAAAAATCGCGTCGAACTGCGAGCGCAACTGGTAGTCGCGGTCGGTCAGGTTCAGCTGTTCGAAGCGCACCAGCGCGCGCACTTCGGGGCGCACCTTCACCATGCCCGCATGCGCGCCGGTGCCTTTCAGAAAGAAGCGCTTGAGCCGTTCGGGCGACAGGTGCTTCACCTGGTCGAACTGGTACACGCCGGCTTCGGCTTTCGCGAGCACCTGGGTGTCGATGTCGGTGGCGAGCACCGAGGCCTGGCGCGCGCCGCTGTCGCCGAGCGCTTCGATCAGCGTCATCGCGATCGAATACGGCTCCTCGCCGGTCGATGCCGCCGAGCACCACACGGATACCGGCTGTGCGCGACGCGGCGCGAAGTCGGCGAGGATCGGAAAGTGGTGCGCTTCGCGGAAGAACGCGGTGAGGTTGGTGGTCAGCGCATTGGTGAACGCTTCCCACTCGGCAGGATCGTTTTCCGCTTCGAGCAGATCGAGATACTGCCGGAAGGCGTCGAGGCCGCGCGCGCGCAAGCGGCGCGCGAGGCGGCTGTACGCCATGTCGCGCTTGTGGTCGGACAGCGAAATGCCCGCGCTGCGATGAATCAGTTCGCGGATGCGAGCGAAATCCGCAGGCGTGAATTCGAAATCCCGTGCCTGGTCAGAGGGCCTGGCTGGCTCCGCCCTGTCAGGGATGGCCCGATCGGGACCTGCCCGGCCGGGACGTTGCTGTGCGCGCGTTGTCATCATTTGCATTCCTGCCTGTGATACGAGCCATTCCGTTTGCCACCCGAAGCGGACTCCTGGGCAGAAGCAATTGTGTTCGCGGGGTCGCGCCCTCCCGCGAGATCTGCGAACACACAGTCGGCCCGCGACACGCCATACCAGCGTGCTTCGATGATTCGCCCATCAACGGGCGAGAAGCCGAATGACTGCATGTCTTTGTGCCACTTCCTAAAACGTTTCCCAATCCGCGTCCGAGCCAGCTGCGCCCGAGCTAGCTGCGCCCGGGCTTGCGAGAGCCGGGCGTGCAGCGGACTGGGTAGCCGCGCGGGGCGTCTTGGGCTTGAGCGCCGGTTCGACACGCGCGCCTGCATCGTGGCTCGCTGAAGCCGGCGCGGAGTTCGCGGGCGATGCCGCGCTGTTTCCGCTCACCACGCTCACTGCGTTTGCCGCATTTGCACTGCTTGCCGCCGCACGCGCCGCGCCATTCGCGGTCGACGCATGCGCAGCGGCTTTAACCGACTGCCGGCCCGCACCGCCATTCACGCGCGCCGCCGCCTGCGGTCGCACCGCTGCCGAGCCGCTGCGCGCCTGACCGCCTGCCACCTTCCAGCCATCCACCACCGCCTGCAACTGACGCGTCTGATCTTCCAGCGACGCCGCCGCAGCCGCAGCCTGCTCGACCAGCGCGGCATTCTGCTGCGTGACTTCATCCATCTGCACGACCGCGCGATTCACCTGTTCGATGCCGCCCGACTGCTCCTCGGAGGCCGCGCTGATTTCGCCCATGATGTCGGTCACGCGGCGCACCGCCTGCACGATCTCGTCCATCGTCGTGCCCGCGCGGCCGACCAGCGTCGAACCGCTTTGCACCTTGTCGACCGAGTCGCCGATCAGATCCTTGATTTCCTTCGCGGCGCTCGCGCTGCGCTGCGCGAGGCTGCGCACTTCGCCGGCCACCACCGCGAAACCGCGTCCCTGTTCACCGGCGCGCGCGGCTTCGACCGCCGCGTTCAGCGCGAGAATATTGGTCTGAAACGCAATCCCTTCGATCACGCCGATGATGTCGACGACCTTGTTCGAACTGGTCGCGATGCCCTGCATCGTCGTGACGACCTGGCTCACCACGTCGCCGCCGCGCGTGGCGATGTCGGACGCGTTCACGGCGAGCTGGCTCGCCTGGCGCGCGTTCTCGGCGTTCTGCCGCACGGTGCCGGTCAACTGCTCCATGCTCGACGCGGTTTCCTGCAGCGACGCGGCCTGCTGTTCGGTGCGTTGCGACAGATCGGTATTGCCCATCGCGATTTCGCGCGCGCCGGTGTCGATCGACTCCGCGCTGCTGTGAACCGCCTTCACCATCGTCGCGAGGCTTTGCTGCATCCGCTTGATGCCGTCGAACAGGTGGCCGATTTCATTGTGGCTGTACACCTCGATCGTCTCGGACAGATCGCCCGACGCGATTCGCTCGAAGCACGCCGTAGCGTCCTTCAGCGGCTGCACGATCAAACCGCGCAGCGCGAAGCGGATGCCCACCACCAGCAGCAACGCGAGAACCGTCATCGCGACAATCAGCGTCATCATCAGCGACGCATGCGCTTGCGCGCTCGCCTGCTGGTCCATCACGCTCTTCTGCAATGCCTTGACGACTGCCGACGCCGCCGCGTCGTACGCGATGAACATCGGGCTGATCTTCGTATCGGCGATCGTATGATAGGTGGCCATGTCGTTCGCGTTCAGCGCCGCGAACTCCGGCTCGACGCCGTCGCGCATCACCGTCGTGCGTTTGGCGAGCACGTCGTCGAGCAAAGCCTGATCGATGCCGGGCTTGGGCGCGTCGAGATACGTCTGCCAGCTCTGGTTGCCCAGCGCCAGCAGTTCCTGCGCGCGGCCGAGCGCTTTCTTCGCCTCATCGGCATTGCCTGCCGCCGACAACGTGTCGAAGCGGTCCACCGCGACCCGCGAACGCAACAGATACGAACCCGCGTCGTCGAGTGCATGAATCGCCACCAGGTGGCCGCGCGCAATGCGGTCAAGCGACTGGCTCGTACGATTCAGCGCGGTTAGCCCGAGGGCGCCGACCACTACGGTTAGCGCAGCCAGAAGGGCCCCCACCATCGTCAGCGACGTGCGGATCGACCACCTGCTCAGCATCTTGACGCTCCCATTCCTGTATTTCGTTCGCGATTTACCACTGTTTTCCGATCAAACGCCGAGCGACTCGATCAACGCCATTTCACGGCTGGTCATCAACTTTTCGATGTCCATCAGAATCAGCATGCGGCCGTCGACGGTGCCCAGGCCCGTCAAGTACTCGGTCGTCAGCGTCGCGCCGAATTCCGGCGCCGGCATGATCTGATCGGTGGCGAGCGTCAGCACGTCCGACACGCCGTCGACCACCATCCCGACCACGCGATGCGCGACGTTCAGGATGATCACGACCGTCTGATGGTCGTACTCGACGCGGCCCAGATGGAACTTGATGCGCATGTCGACGATCGGCACGATGATGCCGCGCAGATTGATCACGCCCTTGATGAACTCGGGCGCATTGGCGATCCGCGTCACGTTGTCGTAGCCGCGGATTTCCTGCACCTTGAGAATGTCGATGCCGTACTCTTCGGCGCCGAGCGTGAAGACGAGGAATTCCTGACCGCCGGCGTCCGCCTGCTGCGCATCGCGGCGGCTGCTCGTACCGTTCGCGTTCGCGCTGCTCGAATTGATGGATTGGACTTCTGCCACGTTAGCCCCCAAACGGTTGGGATGAAATGAGTTGAATGAGTGTTGCGAATGCCGTGTTTGTTGCGTGCCGTGCGAGCGTGACGGTCATCATGCGAGGCTCATCGCGCTGTGCGCGTTGCGCGTTTCGCGGTTCAGCGCCGCCACGTCCACGATCAGCGCGACACTGCCGTCGCCGAGAATGGTTGCGGCGGAAATGCCGTGCACCTTGCGGTAGTTCGTTTCCAGATTCTTCACGACCACCTGCTGCTGCCCCACCAGCTCGTCGATCAGCATCGCAAAGCGGCGCCCTTCTGTTTGCATGATGGTGACGATGCCTTGCGTCGGTTCCTGCTTCGCGTCCTCGACGTTGAACACTTCGTGCAACGCGACGAGCGGCAGATATTCGCCGCGCACGCGCACCACGCGCTCGCCGTTGGCCACCGTGTAGATGTCTTCGGCACGCGGTTGCAGCGACTCCATCACGAAGTTCAGCGGCAAAATGAAGATCTCGTTGCCGACCTTCACCGACATGCCGTCGAGAATCGCCAGCGTGAGCGGCAGAACGATGCGCGTGGTGCTGCCCTTGCCGGCATGCGAGGTGATTTCGACGTGACCGCCCATCGACTGGATGTTGCGCTTCACCACGTCCATGCCGACGCCGCGGCCCGACACGTCGGTGACCTGTTCCGCCGTCGAGAAGCCCGGCAGGAAAATCAGGTTCCAGACTTCTTCGTCGGACATCGTTTCGCTGACCTGCATGCCTTGCTTGGCCGCCTTCGCGAGAATCTTGTCGCGGCGCAGGCCCGCGCCGTCGTCGCTTACTTCGATGACGATATTGCCGCCGTGATGTGCCGCCGACAGCACCAGCTGGCCGGTCGAATCCTTGCCCGCCGCGCGCCGCGCTTCCACGGTTTCGATGCCGTGGTCGAGACTGTTGCGCACGAGGTGAGTCAACGGATCGATGATCCGTTCGATGAGGCTCTTGTCGAGTTCGGTCGCCTGACCGAAGGTGACGAGTTCCACTTCCTTGCCGAGTTTCGCCGCCAGATCGCGCACCAGACGCGGGAAGCGGCTGAACACGTAATCCATCGGCATCATGCGGATCGACATCACCGCTTCCTGCAGATCGCGCGCGTTGCGTTCGAGCTGCGCCATGCCGTTGAAGAGCCGGTCGTGCAGCGCCGGGTCGAAGGTGCTGGTGGTTTCCGCGAGCATCGCCTGCGTGATCACCAGTTCGCCGACCAGGTTGATCAGCTGATCGACCTTTTCGACGCCGACGCGAATCGAGCTGCCTTCCGCGGCCGCTGCGGCAGCGGCCGGACGGCCCGCCTTGCGGTCTTGTTCGGCAACCGCGCCGGACGCCGCGGGCGCCGGGTTCGTCGCCGCCGCCGGCTGAGCCGCGGCGGGCGCCCGCGCGGCCCGCCCG
>NZ_JARESU010000021.1:0-118095 GCF_046027075.1 Paraburkholderia sp. RL18-085-BIA-A
TCCGCAAGCGTCGGACATGGAGGCAATGTACGCAATTCTCGACGACAGGCACAGGCCGTACTACGAGCATCGCCTCGCGGCATAGCGAAGCAAACCGGTTTATGAGGCTCTCTCGGCCAGGTTACTCAGATCGTTCACTGGCACTCCAGCGCCAATGCCTACGAACGTCGCCACGGGCACTGGGCGCTTACTACTAAGTAAGTCAGAAAAGTGAGCGAGACCGCCGCTCGCGAGTGGGGTTTGCTATAGGTTTAGGACAATTTCGGAAAAAACCCGCGCTTTCACAGGCGCGGGCGAATTCCCCTGGAGACAATCAAATGCAACTGGGAAATGAGTGAGGTCGGTCGGAAACCGTGGATGCCTGCGCGTAATCGGTCGTGGTAACAGCGAAGCCAGGCAACGTGGGGACGAAGTCCGAGCAGGGGCGACGATAGCATCTCAATTTTCTTTAATAGAGTTCCTCGACTGGAGTTGCGTCAGTCAGGCGACGCGTCGCAGGCGGGATTAAAAGAGGATGCCTTGGTCGGTCGTTCCAATGTAGCGAGCCGTTGCAGTGTCACCAAGCCGAGCAGAGCGAGTCCAAGTCCCAGCGTGAAGTCAGCGTGGACTCCCGCGCGGTCGACAATGGTGCCCCCCACTGCCGAACCCACGGCAATCGCCACTTGGATAATGCTGACGAACATGGCCGAACCCGCTTCGGGCAAATCGGCCGTGCTCCGCTGAATCCATACGCTAAAGCAAAGTGGGAGCGCCCCAAACGCGATTCCCCAAAGCAGCATCCCCGTCGTCTCGCCGATGGTTGAATGTTCAAGCAGCAGCATTGAAGACAGCGCGCCTAGCAGCAGCAATACCATCGCGGCGACAGACTTTTTGAGGTGGTCCGGGACCACCATTGACATCAACGCATTAGAGAAGAAGCCGATAAGGCCAAATCCGAAAAGCAACAGCGTGATGGCACTCAACGAGAAATCGTGTTCAAGCAGCGGTGCAATATACGTATAGGTCGAGAAATGCGCTCCAAAGACGAGCGCGACCATCATCATGCTTAACCTCGTGTGAGGCCGGCGAAGCAGTTGCTTGAAATCGGCAATACGCAATGCCGATGCTGACGGCAACGAAGGCACCAGCAACGCTTGCGCCAGCAATGCGAGCGACACCAGACCCGCGGTGGCAGCGAACGACAAACGCCAGGATGCAAACGACGCGATAAACGTTCCGAGCGGCACGCCGATAACCGTTGCAAAGGTAACGCCGGCCAGAATCGTGGCAGTCGCCTTCGCCGCATCCTTTGCCTGCACGAGCCGCGGGGCAGCAGCAGTCGCCAGAGTCCAGAAGCCACCCAACGCCGCGCCAAGTAAGGCCCGTCCGACAAGCATGACAGGAAGACTCGTTGCGACCGCACACACGACGTTCGCAATCAGAAGCACGGCTGTGAGAAGCAGGAAAACGTACCGGCGGTCCATGCGCCCAGCGCTGACTATGAGCGTCGGCGCGAATATTGCAGCCGTGACGCCAGGCGTGGTGACCATAAGACCTGCGACGCCGGTCGACACGCCAAGGTCGTGTGCTATTTGCGGCAGCAATCCGACAGGCAAGAACTCGGCCGTCACGAACGCGAACGCGCTCACAGCTACAGCAATGACGGAAAGCCATTGGCGCACCGACGTTGAACTTGCCTCGAACGTTGCTGGAGTTGAAGGTGTACCGATTTGCATTGATGGTATTGATGCGAGATTAAAGTCCTACACTTTAGGCCGGGTTCAACCGGGGAAAAAGCATCGTGCCTTGAACAGAGTTGCCGGCGTGGTCGAACAATGTCCATGCCGCTACATACCTGGTCTGTAAGCCATTGAGTTCGAATTGCTACGGGACAGCGAGTGGCGAGCGAATCGTGTCTCGTCATGCAGGGATAACGCACACAGAGAAGGTGTGGTCAGCGCACCGACGGCACCGCAACTAAATGCGATAAATCGTATTGCAAAGAGGTCTTACGAGATTCTGAGGCAGGTGCGTCCATCGTTTTTCTGGAATTTGCGAGAGCGCTAAAAGACTGCCCTGCGCGACGTTGGATATCTGTATGACGGAGGGGCTTGTCGACTAGACGAACTTTCGACCGATATTATCGGCTCCTTTGGTGAATCCTATTTACGTTGGGTGGGCCTTTTCCGACGGGGACAGGACGCTAGGGATTTCTTTATTCCATTGCTTTGCCGAGGACAGGCCGCGGCCCCTACGTTGGCGCACGTGTTGTTTCAGCTGTTTCTTGAATCGGGTTTCAGGAATTGGCGTTCGTCCAATCCTTCATTCAAGGTTGTTTGTCCGGACGCCAACGGGGAGCATAGCAAAGATTTCTTTGTTGGGTATATACCTTGGGAGAGCGTAGAAAGGGGTCTTGCGAAGTGCGAGTGTGGTACGAACTTCCGCTTTCGCGTCGACGACAAGCGGCTCGTGGTCAAAAAAGTTTCGAGGTAGGGGAACGGGTACAGGACGGTTGCTTCGGTCGGATTGGATGCGAGCGGCTGCGGCCGCAAAAAACCTTAGTGCTGCTCCCAAGGACGCGAGCCGGACGTACAGGGCACTACTCCAATACGACCGCGAATGGATTAATGCAAATCAGAAAAGCATTGGAGGCAAAAACCGCAACACGCCGATTGGACACTTCGAGTTGCGCAATCGCTTGAGTCTCTTCGTGGTGCTGTTGACGTTATCCTTCGAGAAAAACCGCCGCGCTGGGTGAGTGCTATCAGCGTTCTAATGGTGGTAGATGTTCCTCCCGGCACGCGGGACCAACTCGAGAAGCTTCCTCGATGTTGGGAATACCTCAAGGAAGTCGTAGAGTCTCGAGTTCAATTTCGAACAGGAAGACACCGATGGCGCGCAAGGCAAGCGGCAGTTCGTGGTAGCAACGCTTCCTGACGAAGCTGGTTCGCATGACGTTCGCTCGGTTCGAGGTAGGAGACGGAAATGGCCATCGCATTCAAATCATTGTTGCCGCAAGAGACCATCCCCAACAATATCAGGCGATATATATCCGCCTTGGCGCTCGTTAGCTACACGGCAGTTTCGGGACATCTTCTTTGGGGGGGGCGAATCCGGTAAATTGTCTGCTCCCGGTTGGCATTGAACGCATGTGCTTTGAAGCCGGAGATTACCGACGTGGCCCACCTTCGGATCCGTGACGGCATTGCTGCGGACTTGTGTTTGCTAGAAAGGGCTTCGAGCACATTCGCGAACCAATTGCTGCAGACGTTAATTCCTCGAACGCGTCTATTGGGTAACGGTGTTTCAGCACACTCAAGGACGTTTTGCCGCAAACCTGGTTGTTGCCGGATACCCACCTTTTCATTTCAGCGCGCAAACAACGAGACGGTCGCGATACCCAGAATCGTCATCACCAGCGATGCGCCGACATGAATGACGATCTCGCCCGCTGCCCAGCCGAGCCGTCCGTCCTGCAGGCGCTGCACGACTTCCGCCGAGAAAGTGGAGAAGGTCGACAGGCCGCCCATCAGACCCGTAATCACGAAGAGCCGCCATTCCGGCGCGAGTTGCGGCGCGCGCGCAAATCCCGCGACCGCGACGCCGATCACATAGCCGGCGATCACGTTGGCGGCGAGCGTGCCGAGCGGCAAGCCGCTAAAAAGCGCGTTCAGCCGGAGACCGAGAAACCAGCGAAACAGCGAGCCGAGCGCGCCGCCAATGGCGACAGCGAGAAAGGACCAATACATGGGAGCAAACCTGGCAGAACCGGGGTGGACAAACCGGGCTGTACGGTCGACGCAATGCCGCGTCCGTAGTCATCCGGGCGTAGCAGGCATCATCAGCCCCGAGGGCGGTTGAGGGAGAATGCCATCTCCAGCGCGAAAGTCTAACATCCACTGGAGCATGTGGGGACAGGTCCACGCGCTACGGGCCGGGCGGTGGCCGTGGCGAGCGCATCGGCTTCGTGATGTTCCGTCAAAGTGGCACACGCGCCACCTGATTGGACTTTGACTGTGCGCCGCGCGCGGCCCGCTCGAATCCGGCGGGCTCACCGCGGCTGGGTACGTGCACTGGGACTGGCGTGCGGGTGGCACACTCGCGCGGAGCAGGCGCGACCCGACGCCTCTCCATTACTCCGAAGTCGCCGAAATCCTGTGGATCGACAGATCCGCGCCGTTGTACTCCTCTTCCTGGTCGAGCCGCAGACCGACCGTCAGGCGAATCACCCCGTACACGAGCGTACCGCCGAGCGTCGCCACCACGATGCCGCCGAGCGTGCCGAGCAGTTGCGAGCCGAGCGACACGCCGCCCATCCCGCCGAGTGCGCGCAGCCCGAAGATCCCCGCCGCGATGCCGCCCCATGCGCCGCACAGGCCATGCAGCGGCCACACGCCGAGCACGTCGTCGATGCGCCAGCGGTTCTGCACGCACGTGAACATATAGACGAACAGCGCACCCGCGATGCCGCCCGTGACCAGCGCGCCGAGCGGGTGCATCAGATCCGAGCCGGCGCACACCGCCACCAGGCCGGCCAGCGGACCGTTATAAGTGAAGCCGGGGTCGTTGCGGCCGGAGAACCAGGCGGTCAGCGTGCCGCCGACCATCGCCATCAGCGAATTGACCGCGACGAGACCGCTGATCTTGTCGACCGTTTGCGCGCTCATCACGTTGAAGCCGAACCAGCCGACGGTCAGCACCCATGCGCCGAGCGCGAGAAACGGAATATTCGACGGGGGATGCGCGGCGATGCCGCCGTCGCGGTGATAGCGGCCGTGGCGTGCGCCCAGCAGCAGCACGGCCGGCAACGCGATCCAGCCGCCGAACGCGTGCACCACCACCGAGCCGGCGAAGTCGTGAAACGGCGCGCCGAACGCCTGCGTGAGCCAGGCCTGGAGGCCGAAGCGGCCGTTCCACGCGATCCCTTCGAAGAACGGATAGATAAAGCCGACCAGCACGAAAGTGGCAAACAGTTGCGGGTTGAATTTCGAGCGCTCCGCGATGCCGCCCGAGACGATCGCCGGAATCGCGGCGGCGAAGGTCAGCAGGAAGAAGAAACGCACCAGCGCATAGCCGTTATGCGCGGCGAGCGACTCGGCGCTGCCGAAGAACTGCACGCCGTACGCGATCGTGTAGCCGATGAAGAAATACGCGATCGTCGAGACCGAGAAATCCACCAGGATTTTGACGAGTGCATTGACCTGATTCTTCTGGCGGACCGTGCCGAGTTCGAGAAAAGCGAACCCCGCATGCATGGCCAGCACCATGGCGGCGCCCAATAAAAGAAAGAGCGTATCGGTGCCGGCTTTCAGACTTTCCATCGATGTGTCCCGCTTATGCCAAAAAAGCGGGCAATGAATGCAAGAAGTGGGCCAAACTTGTGCCGACAGGCGTCGAGCAGGTGCAAACAGGCACCGGGATGGGATTTGGGCGCGCCCATGGATGAGGGGCGTTATCGTCGGCTGCATGTCGCGGTGCATGAAAAGCACAATTAAAGTGCATACTGGACCGCGCGTGGCAGATGTGATCCAGATAAGGGCACAATATTCGATTTTAATTACATTTCATTCAAAACCCTGACGTGTAGCGTGCGTTCGCCACGCGGCTCGCCGGCGATGGCCAACCATCTTTGTCTTCTTTCGCAAACGCCGACATAATGGGCCGACTTTTCCGCCCGATTCGCCGGCCCACGACCTCCAATGCGCACGCATGAGACTGACCACTAAAGGCCTGCTGCTGATCGCGATTCCGGCCGTCTTCGAACTGGCGCTGCTGTCCGGGCTGGTCGATGCGCAGTCCGACGCTGCGCAAGCGGAGCGCTGGGCCCTCCATAGCGGCGACGTGCTGCGCCAGACCGCCGCGGTGGTCGATCCGGTGCTGAGCGAATCGGTGGCGCTGCGCGGCGCGGTGCTCGCCGACAACGCGCACTTCGCCACGCCGGTGGCGGTGTGGGTGGATGTCGACCGGCGCATCGATCGTCTGGCCGAACTGGTCGCCGACAATCCGGCCCAGGTCGAGCGCGTGGTGCAGATGCGCCAGGCCGTGCAGGCGTACCGCCAATGGTCGGACCGGATTCAGGACTTGCTGCGCTCAGGGCGGCGGCACGATGTTCTCGACCGTTTCAGCGACCTGGGCCGGGCCGACGTGCTCGATCGTTTCCGTCAGGAGGTGGTGGCGTTCGAGGCCGAAGAACGCCGCCTCGACACGCTGCGCTCGACTGCCGCCAGTGTCGCGCGCGAACGACAGCAGAGTTTGATCATCGCGGCTGCGGTCGGCTCGTTGCTGTTCGTCGCGCTGGCCGTCTGGCTGTTCACGCGCGGCGTGCGCGGGCGGCTCGCGCGCCTGTCCGACAATGCCGGGCGTCTCGCGAGCAACGAGCCGCTCGCGCCGTTCAGCCCAGGACGCGATGAAATCGCCCGCCTCGATCTGACCTTGCACGAGACGAGTCGGCGCCTGCTCGAAGCCGAGCGCATCGAGGCGCGCTTCCGTGCGGATCTCGCGCGGCGCGCCGGCGAACTGGCGCGGATCAACGAGACCTTGCGGCAGCAGACCCAGGACAACGAGATGTTCATTTACAGCGTGTCGCACGATCTGCGGGCGCCGCTGGTGAACCTGCAAGGCTTCTCGAAAGAGCTGACCCGCGCAGGCGACGAACTGCGCGTGGCGGTGCGCGAGTCGTCGCTCGCCGCTGGCCCGCGCCAGCGGATCGAGCGGGTGATCGACGAGGATATCGGCGAGGCGCTGCACTATCTGCAGACGGCCGTCTTGCGCGCGTCGCACATCATCGACGCGCTGCTGCGGCTGTCGCGGGTGGGGCGTATCGAGTACCGCCGGCAGAAGGTCGAGGTGGGCGATGTCGTACAGCGCGTGGTCGATGCAATGCAAGGCTCGATTCGGGCGCGGCGCGCTCAAGTCATCGTTGATGACTTGCCCGCGGTCTGGGGGGACGCGACCGCGCTCGAACAGGTGTTTGCGAACCTGGTGGGGAACGCGGTGAACTATCTGGACCCGGCGCGGGCGGGCAGAATCGAAATCGGCACGACGCCGGCGCCGCCGGGTGTGCATTCGTTACGCATCTTCTATGTGCGCGACAACGGTTTGGGGATTCCGGCGGTTGCTCTGCCGCGGCTCTTCAACGCGTTCCAGCGACTGCACGGCAATGCGACGGCGGGAGAGGGCATCGGCCTTGCGCTCGTGCGCCGGATGGTGGAGCGGCACGGCGGACGCGTGTGGGCGGAATCGAAAGAAGGGCAGGGCACGACGTTTTATCTGTCGCTGCCCGAAGCGCAGGCGCGGGCCGAGGAAACCGCCGGGGTTGCCTTGCTTGCAACCGAGCGCGACGCTCGCACGAACCAGCCAGGCCGTGAGCGTGCGATTGCCGACCCGTCCACGCTTTCCGCCGATGCCGGGCCCGGCATCGGCATGCGGTAATTCCGTCAAACGCGCGCGCCGGTCAACATGCGCCGCTCATTGCGTGGCGAAGAGGCGGCGAGGTTTGAGCAGCTTGCTGCCGCGAATCGACCAGTAACAGCCGCAGGCAATCAGAATCGCGACGCCCGTCAGTAGTTCGACCGGTGCGGCCTGCACGCCAGGCAGGCCGTCGATTGCGAACAGGCCGCGCACGACGATCAGCAGCGCCGCCCACAGCGAGCACGCAGCCTGTACCAGCATGCGCGTGCCGGTCAGACGCCGCGCGCGGTTGTCTTGCGACCAGTTGGCCCGCGTGCGCGCGCAGAAAAAAGCAATCGCCAGCAATGCGATGGCGAGAATGACAATCCAGTCGGTCAGTTCCATCGAAGCACACTCCCAAGTCAGCCACGACTATAGGAAGATGGTCCGCTGCGAACTATCGGACAAATCTCAAATGCGGATTCTTATATTTCAATCAGGCGAGCGCTGGTGGCCGTGAGGGCTTGGCGCTCGCCGTCGAACCCGTCGGCGGTAGCTCAGAGTTCGATCCGCGTGCCGAGCAGCACGAGGAACTGGCGCAGCCATTCAGGGTGCGCGGGCCATGCGGGGGCGGTGACGAAATTGGCGTCGGTGACCGCGGCGTCGACCGGGATGTCGGCGTATTCGCCGCCCGCCAGTTTCACTTCAGGCGCACACGCGGGGTACGCGGAAATGCGCTTGCCGCGAATCACGTCGGCGGCGGCCAGCAGTTGCGCGCCGTGACAGACGGCGGCGATCGGCTTGCCCGCTTCCGCGAATTGCCGTACCACGTCGATCACTTTGGGATTGAGCCGCAGATATTCCGGCGCGCGGCCGCCGGCGATCGCGAGCGCGTCGTACTGGCGCGGATCGGCGTCGTCGAACGAGGCATTGAGCGTGAACTGATGCCCGGGTTTTTCGGTGTAGGTCTGATCGCCTTCGAAATCGTGGATCGCGGTTTTTACACGATCACCCGCTTTCTTGTCCGGACAGACCGCGTCGACGATATGGCCGACTGCCTGCAGCGCCTGAAACGGCACCATTGTTTCGTAATCCTCGGCGAAGTCGCCGGTGAGGAACAGAATCTTCTTTGCCGCCATCGAATGCCTCCAGTTGATCAACGGAACACACTGAATCCAGCTTGACGTTCATCGACGCTCATAGGCGCCCAAGCAGTCTACTCCATCGCGTTTGACAGAACCGCGACGGATCGCAATCGACCCGCCATGAAAGTGGCGGCGCTTGCCCCGAATGCGGTTTCAGGTGGCCGTCAACGCGGGCATGTGCAGCAACGGCGTATCATGAGCGCGTTTTCGCACACCAGGCCGCTCGACGCGGCTCACATTCAGATATGACTTCATCCGTTCATTCTTCGTTGCTGCGCCGCGCGGCGTTCGTGGTTTTCGTATTCGGTGGGCTAGCTGCGTGCCAGAAGAACGACGCGTCGGCGGGGCAGGTGGCCGGCAAGCTCAACGACGCCGCCCAGGCCGCCGGCCAGAAGCTCGATCAGGCGGCGAGCTATGTCGGCCAGCAGGTCGACGCGACCAAAGCCGCCGCGCAGCAGAACCTCGAATCCGCGTCCGCGCCGTCGATCACGATCGACCCCAATGCGCTCGCTTCGACCGCGCAGGCCAATCTGCAAAACGCGGCGAGCTCGGCCAATGCGCAGCTCGGCAAGGCCGCGTCGCTCACCGGTCAGAGCCTCGAAGCGGCGGGGCACAAGCTGCAGGAGTGGTCGGCGCAGAACTCGGCGTCGTCGGCGAACGCTTCCGCTTCGTCGTCGGCCGATTCCGCCGACGCGCAAAAGCAGATGGACAAGTGACAGACACGCCGGTCCCGGCAGTCGTTTGACGGTTTGACAGCTGGATTAAATGTAATTACCATAGTTACATATTGTCGTTGCCGGACGGGTTCGCTGTGAATACGAGTAGCCGGTTTGCATTTGCGGTGCATGTGCTCGCGCTGTTGTCGCTGCAGGAGGGCGTGCCGCTTTCGTCGGAGATGATCGCGGGCAGCGTGAACACCAATCCCGCGCTGATCCGGCGGCTGCTCACCATGCTGGCCGAGGCGGGTCTCACTACGTCGCAGCTCGGCTCGGGCGGCGGCGCGCTGCTGGCGCGCGCGCCGGAGCAGATCAGCTTGCTCGACGTGTATCGCGCGGTGGATGATGCGCAGTTGTTCGCGCTGCACCGCGAGGAGCCGAATCCGGCGTGCATGGTCGGGCGCAATATTCAGGGCGTGCTGCGCGGGATCATCGCCGAAGCGCAGCGGGCCATGGAGGCATCGCTCGGCGCACGCACGCTGGCCGACGCCACGGCGGACGTGGTGCGTGCGGAGAAGCAGCAGCGGATGCGCAAGCGGCGTTCGCAAGCATGACGCAGCAGCAAAGCAGCATGGGAAGGCGCGTGTTCAGCGGCCGCAAATCGCACGCCTGAAAACGGATGGGGCTTCGGCCTCTTTTCTTTTCGCCATATATGTAATCAATATAGTTACATATAAATTAATCGCAGGAGTAGTGAAATGAGCCAGCAACTGAAGATCGCCTTGTTTGGCGCGACCGGCATGGTCGGTTCGCGGATCGCCGCGGAAGCGGCCCGTCGCGGGCATCAGGTGACGGCGCTCGCGCGCAATCCGGCGCGGGTGCCGGCTGACGTCGCGAACCTGACGGCGGCACACGCCGATCTGCTCGACGCCGCGAGCGTCGGCGCCGCGCTGCGCGGTCATGACGTGGTGGCGAGCGCCTATGCGCCGCCGCAGGACGACCTCGCGACGCTGAGCAAAGCGACTCATGCGCTCGTCGAAGGCGTGCGCGCGGCCGGGCTGAAGCGCCTCGTCGTGGTGGGCGGCGCGGGTTCGCTCGAAGTCGCGCCGGGCAAGCAACTGGTCGATACGGACGGGTTTCCGGACGCGTACAAGCCGATCGCGCTCGCGCATCGCGATGCATTCGACTACTACCGCGGTGTCGCCGATCTCGACTGGACCTTCTTTGCGCCGGCCGCGCTGATCGCGCCGGGCGAGCGCACCGGCACGTTCCGCACGGGCGCGAACACGTTGCTGGCCGACGCCGAAGGCAATAGCCGTATCTCCGCTGAGGACTACGCGATCGCATTCGTCGATGAGTTGGAGCAGGGCCGCTTCGTTCGCCAGATCGCGACGGTGGCTTATTGAGGCTGACGCGGGCTCGCGCCGCGGGTTGGCGGCGTGGATGCGCGGGAATGCAACTGCGTTGATCAGCTGATCTTTGACAAGCACACGGTGAGACGGCGGCGTTACAGTGCCGCTTCGCCGCTTCGCCGCTTCGCCGCTTCGCCGCTTCGCCGCTTCAGCGCTTTCGCCGTCCGGCGCAAGTGCCCTAACATTCGGTTACGCATGTTCGGTCGCGCCCGATAAAACTGCGGCTACACTGGCGTCTCCCGTTTTCCTGCGGATTGCCATGCAGCCATGCCCGTCGCGGCGTGAGTCAGAGGCTACGCCGTCCAACGGCGGCCAGCCGGCGACTCGCGCCGCTCTTCATTTTTCCTCAGACCGGACGGTCCCCGGCGAGCGCGCCAGTGTGCGCGCGCGTTTCGGCGCATCGGTCGCCGCGTTCTGCGTCGCGCTGCTCCTGTGCGTGAGCTGGATTCCCGCGCAAGCGCAGGCCGCCGGCGCCCCGACCAGCACGCCGGTCATCCCGGCTTTGCAAAGCCTGATCAACAGTGCGACGGTGACGGCGACACCCGCGTCCGCCGCATCGGGCGCGTCGGCGGCCGACGCGGCGTCCGCGCCGTCGCCGGCGAGCCAGGCGGAGCTGACGCGCTCGCTCGACAGCGTGATCGCCACGCTCGACAACGACCGCCAGCGCAGCGCGCTCGTCAGCCAGCTCAAGAAACTGCGCGACGCGTCGCACAACGTCGCGCCGGCCGCAGCCGCGCCCGCACAGCCGAGCCCCGGCCTGCTCGGCGCGATCGCCTCGGGCATCGCGTCGTTCGAATCCGACGTGCACCAGGGCCGCACGCCCGTGCGCTATTGGGGTGGCCGCCTCAATGCTGCCGCCAACGAGCTCTACACGATCATCTCGAGCCAGGGGCGTGAGAGCTTCGGCAGCGTTCTGCTCTCGATGCTGGCGATGCTGGCCGGCTGGGGCGCGTGCGCCGGCGCGCTGATCTATTTGCAACACCGGCTGCACCGGCGCTTCGGCATCGTCATGGGGCTCCATCCGAATCCCACCACGCGCGAACTGCTGATCTTCGCGCTGCGCCGCGTCGGCCCGTGGATCATCGCCTTCGTCGCGGCGCTGCTGTTCGTGCGCGCGATGCCCGACGCGCTCGGCCGCACGCTCGGCATGGTGGTCGCCTATGCGATCGTCGCGGGCGCGGTGTTTTCCGCGATCTGTCTGATCATGTTCTCGCTGTTCGGATCGGGGCATCGGCGCATCGCGGTGCGCCTGCTGATCGATCACGCGCGCAGCGTGCTGTTCGCGGTCGGCGTCTGCGGCGCGCTCGGCGACGCGGCCGTCAATTACGACGTCGCCCAACAGCTCGGCTCGAACCTCGCCGCGCTGATTTCGACGGTGGCCAACATGACGGCCGCGGTGCTGACCGGCTACTTCGCGCTGGCGTTTCGCCGGCCGGTCGCGCATCTGATCCGCAACCGGCCGTACGAGCATCGCAACCACCACAAGGCCGCGACCGATGCGTTCGACCTGCTCGCCGCGCTCTGGCACGTGCCCGTGCTGGTGCTGGCCACGGCGTCGGTGGTCGCCACGCTCGGCGGCTCCGGTTCCAGCGAAAACGTGCTGCAGATTTCAGTCGTGACCGCGTTGATGCTGGTGCTGGCGTTTTTCCTGTCGGCCATCGTGCTGCGCATGACGCGTCCTCGAAGTGCGCGCGCCCGTCGCCGCTCGCCGTATCTGAGCCGCCTGCTGCGCTTTTTCGGCACGCTGCTCACGCTCTTCATCTGGCTGTTCTTCTTCGAGCTCGCGGCGCGTCTGTGGGGCGTGTCGCTTGCGGCGATGGTCGAGAAGAACGTCGCGGCGCGCGGAATCGCGCATGCGGTGACGGCGATCGTCGCCACCGTGTTCATTGCGTGGCTGCTGTGGATTCTGGTCGATACGGCAATTACCGAAGCACTCAATCCGGGCAGTCCGCGCAACAAGGCGCGCAGCCCGAGCATGCGCGCCCGCACGATGCTGCCGCTCGTGCGCAACGTGCTGCTGGTGTCGATCATGACGATCGCCGGCATCGTGACGGCGGCCAATCTCGGCATCAACGTGACGCCGCTGCTGGCGGGCGCCGGTGTGATCGGTCTCGCGATCGGTTTCGGCGCGCAGTCGCTCGTGACCGACCTGATCACCGGCCTGTTCATCATCATCGAAGATACGATTTCGGTCGGCGACTGGATCGACGTGGACGGCGGCCATGCGGGCACGGTCGAGCATCTGTCGATCCGCACCGTGCGTCTGCGCGACGGCCAGGGCGCGATTCACGCGATCCCGTTCTCGCAGATCAAGATCGTCAAGAACCTGTCGCGCGACTTTGCCTATGCGGTATTCGAAGTGCGGATGGCGTTCTCCACCGACGTCGATCAGATCACGCAACTGATTCGCGAGGTCGGCGCGGATCTGATGGCCGATTTCCGTTACCGGCGCGAGATGCTCGGGCCGATCGAAGTGTGGGGGCTGGACCGCTTCGATCCGAACTGGATGGTCGTGAAAGGGCAGATCAAGACTCGGCCGTTGCAGCAATGGAGCGTGGCGCGCGCGTTCAATCTGCGGCTCAAACTCAAAATGGACGAAGCGGGGATTGAGATTCCGGTGCCGCAGATGCGTGTCTACACGTCGTCGAAGGATAACGAGGGGCAGCCCTTGCAGGATGACGAGATGTCCGGGTTCATCGCGCATCCGCACGAGCAGGTGATCCGCCCGGCCGAGGTAGGGGCGGCGGCCCGGGCCGCGCATGCGCCGCTTTCGGTGGCGCGCGATGTGTCGCACGAGCCGCGTCCGGCGCCGCCGCCGACCGGGCAGACCGCGCCGATTCCGCCGCAGATTCCGACGGCGGGGGAAGGCGGGGGGAAGGGGTGACCGGGCGGCGTGCCTGAAAATCCGCGGCATGCGCCGCTGCGACGAACCCGTTCAGACTAGCGCCGTTGCGTCGGCCGCGCGAACGATGTCGTTCACATGCGTCGCGATCTGCGCGCCCGGCACGCCGTAAATATGCAATGAGATTGCGGGCGCGTCACTGCTATTGCCCAGCCGATGAATCCCGCCGCGCCCGCCGCGCACGAACGACACCGCGCCCTGGCGGCGCGTCTGCGTGCGCGTGGCGCTTGCGCAATGCTGCGTGCCGTTCCATTCGAAGACCGTTTCGGTCAACTTTCCCTCAAGCACCGCGTAGCCGCACCACGTGTGATGCGCGTGCACGGGGCTCGCCTGGCGCGAGTGCCACACCAGCGCGGCGACCGCGTAGCGGCCGCGCGGATCGGCGGCGAGCAGGTGGCGGCGGTATGTTTCGGTCGAGCCTTCGCACTGCGCCGGCGCGAGAAACGCCGGGTTGGCGGCCGCCTCGGCCAGCGCGATGCGCATGCTGCGGGCGAAGAAGGTCGAGTCCGACGGCTCGGGAAAGTGCATGCAGGCTTCAAAGATCGCATCCAGCGTGTCGCACAGGCGAGCGAGCGGCGCATGGCGGCTCTCGCCCTCACGGCCGCTCGAGGAGGGCCGGTGCGATTGAGCGTCGGCGGACGTTTGGGCTGCTTGTGCGAACGGCGAATGAGACTCGGAGAGACGGTCGAACGAGGTTGCGCGGAGGCCTTGGCTCATGGTCTTGGCGCAGCGGCATCGCTGCTTATCGGTTGTTTTTGGACACCGATATTTATACCCGTTTGACGGGAGAAAGAGTTTCCATATAATTCCCCTTGAAGCCTGAAAAGTAGAATAATTTCCTATAGGGATGGCAGGATGGGAATGGATATCATCGACCGGAAGCTGCTCGAACTGCTGCAGGAAGACGCGACCATGCCGATCGCCGAGTTGGCGCAGCGTGTGAATCTGTCGCAAACGCCTTGCTGGAAGCGGCTGCAGCGTCTGAAAGACGCGGGCGTGATTCGCGCGCAGGTGGCGCTGTGCGACGCGCGCAAGCTCGGCGTGGGCACGACGGTGTTCGTCGCGGTGCGCACCAACCAGCATACCGAGGCGTGGGCGCAAACCTTCACGCGCGCCGTGCAGGACATTCCGGAAGTGGTGGAGGTGTACCGGATGAGCGGCGAGACCGATTACCTGCTGCGCGTGGTGGTGTCCGATATCGATGACTACGATCGCGTTTATAAACTGCTGATCGCCGCCGTGCCGCTGTACGACGTGAGTTCGAGCTTTGCGATGGAGCAGATCAAGTATTCGACGGCACTGCCGGTGCGGCCTTCGGCGGTGACTTAGCGGCGTGGCGCAATCCAGCGCGACTCTCTGCTGTCAGGTGCGGCGCCCGCTGCATTGGATAACGCGACGGCCGCGCCGCGATTCGCAGGTCATATGCTCCGGCGCTCCGGTCCAGACAAACCGCTCGGGCTAACCCGCCGCATGAAGCAACAACGCGAGTCACGGGAACCACGCGCCGGCCGCCGCAGCACTTGCCACCCACCGCCGCCCCACCACTGCAAGCCATGTGCAAGCCACCCGGGCGTAGAATGCCGCCTTCCCAAACACCATTCGCGAACTGCTTCGCGAACCGAGCCCGCCTCATGAACAAACCGCCGCGCAAGAAGAACCCGACCTTTGGTATAGCCGTCTTCATCGTGGTGGCGATCCTGGTGGTGATTGCCACGCTGTTCTACAACGCGATCCGCGAAAAGCACGAGTTCGAAAGCCAGAACGCGAAGGCGCCGTCGATTTCATCCGAAGCTGCGGCAGCGGCGACGGCCGTGAAGCCCGCAAGCGGCGTGGCGCAGTAACCCGGCGCGGGCGCGTCGGCGTGAAGCGTTGCACTGGCTCTTCTTAAAAGCCGCGCCGACGAACGCGCGCCGCCGCACAACACGCAGCTCTCACCCACACAACAGAGCGCCGCCCGTCCCCCAGCGCTTCCGCTTCACCTCACTCCTCCGGCAACCGAATCACACTCGCATCCTTACGGATCAACGCCGCCGCAGCCAGCATCTGCTTGCACTGATGGGCGAGCAGTTTCATGTCGTGCACCGCATCCGCCGAATACTCCGGCGACTTCTCCGTTTCGACCACCATCGCATCAAGCTCGCGGCTCAACAGTTTGATCTGCTCGGCATGGTCGGCGGGCAGCGGGGTGCCGGCTTCCGCTTCGGTCAGATTGTCGCGCACGACGCTCAGCGCGCGTTGCAGCGGCTGTAGCGATACATCGTCGGCGTGCTGTTGTTGCTGCGCGGAAGTGCGCAGCAACGGCGCGACCGCGGTGATCTGCGAAGCGAGCACGTGGCTGCGCACCAGCAGGCCGTTCAGTTCAGGCACGAACATCTGCGCGGACTTCGGTTCGAGCATCATCCGTTGGAACGCCTGGCCCAGATTGGCGAACGCCACGTGGACGTTCTTGCGCGCGAGCCGGTAGCGGTAGTCGCGGTCGAGCGCCGTGGCGGCCGCCACAGCGGCAGCGGACGCGCCGGCCGCGGGTTTCGTGGTCGTAATGGTGACCATCGGGGCGCTTGCGCCTGCGTTGACATCCGCGATCGGCTGGATCGTGCCGTTGCTGCCCGCCGCGCCGACCTGGACACCGTCGCCGCCACCACCGCCAGCTCTCGCCAGCGCGGCTCCCCCGAACCCGATTGCCGGATCGGCCATCGCCGCGGCCGGGGCACGCGCGCCGGCTTCTGTCACCACCGCCACCACCGCGGCGGCCGGCTTGCCGCTCCACCACCAGCTCGCTTCCAGATACTGCCGCGTCGCATTGATCATGGTGTTGACGAGCTTGCCCATCAAACGGTATTCCCAGTACGGGAACAGGTGACTTGCCGCGATCGCGATCGCGCAGCCCACCACGGTGTCGATCGCGCGTTCGCCGATGATGCGCATGCTGCCCGGCGCCAGCAGGTGAAACAGCAACAGCACGTACGACGAAGTGAACACCACGCTCGCCGTGTAGTTGAACAGCAGCAGGCTGTAGCTCATTACCATCGACGCGAACATCGCCACCATCACAATGTGCGGTTCCTTGACGAAGATGATCAACGCGATGCTCGCCGCGCAGCCGATCAACGTGCCGACGATCCGCTGCCCGTTGCGCTGCTTGGTGAGCGAATAGCCGGGCTTCAGGATGATGACGGTGGTCATCACGATCCAGTACGCATTGGTGAGCGGCAGCAGACGGCCGAGCCAGAAGCCCACGGCGACCGCGATCGTCACGCGCAACGCGTGACGGAAGCTCGGCGAGGCCATCGTCAGGTTCGAGAGGATCTGCCCGAACGGTACGCGGCGGCTCGACACGAAGCGGTTGAGCGCCTGGTCGATGCGCAATTCGGTTTCGGTCTCGCTGGGGTCGCTCGACAGGCTCTTGCGCATCTTGTCGATCAGCCGCGTGGCGCTCCAGATGCGGCGGAAGCTGGACGACACCGCCGAATAAGCCTCAGGGTTCTGGGCCGGCATCTCCTGCTTGCGCATCAGTTCGATTTCGAACTCGATCGCGCGCAATTCCGCCTTGACGTTCACGCGTTTGCGTGGCGCGTGATTCTGCAGCACCGCGAGCCCGATCTCCTCGAGATCCTCGGCGGCCTTGCGAATCAGGTCGCGATAGAACACCAGCAGGTCGGAGCCGCCGAACGTGGTGCGCACCAGCGAGTAATCCGTGTGTGCGCCGACGAACAGCTCGTGCAGATCGACGGTGTTGATGAACAGATTGAACAGCATCGCGCGGCGGGGTTCGAGCTTGCCGCGCTTGAGCTTGGGCAGATTGCGCAGCACGATGTCGCGTGCGGCGTCCTGACGTTCCACCGCGGTGATCTGCTTGTCGACCAGCACGCGATAGCACTCGTCCAGATCGTTGTCGAGATCGTAGAACGCCGCGCGCGCGAGCAGATACTCGGCGCACGCGAACACGCTTTCGGCCAGTGCCTGCTGCTCGATACGATGCAGCATCCAGCGGCTGACGAATGTCGACCAGTAGGTGTACCAGAGACCGCCCAGCAGAATCCACGACGCGTTGACGAGCGCCTGCATCGGCGTGAAGTGCTCCTCCAGCGTCATGATCATCATGAACAGCGTGGCGAAGCTGATCTGCGGCCAGCGGTTGCCGTACACGACGATCAGCGACAGCAGGAAAGTGAGCGGCACGACCGTGCACCACAGCGCGACCGGGTTCACCGTGGCGAGGCCGGTGGCGAGCGCGGACAGAAAGCCGATCACCGTGCAGGCCAGCATCTCGTTGTGCTTGTACTTGAGCGGCCCCGGCATGTCGACGACGCACGCGCCGAGCGCGCCGGTGGCGATCGTGAAGCCCAGTTCGCGATCGTGAAACACGATCAGGCACAGTAACGCCGGTAGCGACACGCCGACCGCGATGCGCAGTCCGCCATAAAAGTACTGGCTATAAAGGAATTTTTTTATCTCAACCGAATAGCGCATCGACTACCTGACTTCCATTCATTGAGCAAACCGCGGTTGAAGGGACGGACCCAAACTGCCGTCGAGTCTAACTGATTTTGTGTGCGATCTGACCTCATCCGTTCGGCCAGGTTATGCCCTGGGAGCGCGTTTGTTATGCTGTCGCTTCACTGTCTGACGCGGCTCGCAGGTTGCGTTCGCGCCGCGCGCCTCATCCGGAATCCATGCTCCAGCTCTTCTATTCGAACCGTTACGAAACGCTGGTCGGCGCCTTGCTCGACGACCTGGCCCAAGCGCCGTCCGATCCGTGGACCGCGCAGCCGGTGATCGTCCCCAGCGCGGCGGTGCGGCGGCGGCTCGAACTCGATATCGCCGCGCGCCAGGGCATTTGCGCGAACGTCGATTTCGGCTATCTCGCGCAATGGCTGTGGGCGCAGATCGGTCGTGTGATCGAGGTGCCGAGGCATTCGCCGTTCGCGCCGGACCGCCTTGTGTGGCGTTGCTACCGGCTGCTGGGCGAAGCGGACGAGGCGCTGCCTTGGAATGCATCGCCGCGTCTGCGCACCTATCTCGACGCAGCGGACGCATCCATGCGCTATGAGTTGGCGCGGCGCGTGGCGACCGTGCTCGACCACTATCTGACGTATCGCCCGGAATGGCTGCTGCAATGGCAGAAGGGCGGGTCGATCTTCGCGAGCGGCGCGGCGCACGACACCGGTCCGCGTCTCGTTGGCGCGAGCGAGGCGGCGCGCGAGGACGAACGCTGGCAGGCGGCGCTGTGGCGCGCAGTGCTCGCTGAAGTGGCGGACGTCGCGGGAAATCCGCAAACGCCCGCCGCCGCATTGCCGCCGGCCTATCGCTTCCTGGAGGAAATCGGCACGCTCGACCTCGAGGCGATTTCGAAAGCTCAGTGGCCCGAAGCGGTCAGCGTGTTCGCGTTGCCGACCATGCCGCCGTTGCACGTCGCGTTGCTGCGTGCGCTGTCGCGCTGGGTCGACGTGCGTCTGTACGTGATGAACCCGTGCCGCGAGTTCTGGTTCGACGTCGTCAGCGAGGGGCGTGTGCAGGCGCTCGACGCCGCCGGGCAACTCGACTATCAGGAAGTGGGTCATCCGTTGCTCGCCGAATGGGGCCGTCAGACGCAGGCGCAGTTGCACATGCTGCATGAGCTGACCGAAAGCGCCGCGTCCAGCGAGACCGGTGATTTCACGGAGAACCCGGAGCCGAGCTGGCTGGCCGCCGTGCAGAACGGCATCCTCGATCTGCGCATGGAAACCGATGCCGATGAACTGCCGGTCGAGCGAGGCATCGAGGTTCACGTATGCCATAGCCTGTCGCGGCAGCTCGAAGTGCTGCACGACCGCCTGCTGGGCTGGTTCGACGAGTTTGACGATCTGCAGCCTTCCGACGTGCTGGTCGCCGTCTCCGATCTCGCGGCGGCCGGTCCGCTGATCGACGCGGTGTTCGGCACCACGCCCGCCGGCGACACGCGCCGCATTCCATATCGGATCACCGGCTTGCCGCCGTCGCAGGCCAATCCGGTCGCGCGTCTGCTGCTCGACTGGCTCGCGTTGCCCGAACGCAGCGTGGGCGCGCCGGACCTGATCGAATGGCTGCGGGTCGACGCGATCGCCGTGCGTTACGGCATCGACGCGAATTCGCTCGAAGCCGCGCAGGAATGGCTCGCGTCAGCCGGCGCGCGGCGCGGGCTCGCGCCGCTCGAACCGACGGGCGAACATGTGCCGATTGCCCGACACACTTTCGCGGATGCGCTCACGCGTCTTTACCTCGGCTACGCGATGCCCGACGGCGGCGAGCCGGTCGATGCGTGGTTGCCGGTCGAAGGCGCGGACGGCTCGGACGCCGAACTGCTCGGCCGTCTGTCGCGATTCGTTGACGACATCGACACCTTCGCGGCGCGCTGCGCGATCGAACAGACACCGGCCGAATGGTCGCGTCTGCTGCTCGAAACGCTTGCGCAGTGTTTCGACGGCGGCGTCGAGTTTGCCGAGACACTCGCCGCCGTTCGCGACGCGGTCGACAAGATGAGCGACGCGATGCAGGCTGGCGCCGAAAACATCACGTTGCCCGCCGCGGTGGTGCGCGGCGCGCTCACCGAGGCGCTCGACGACCCGGCGCGCGGCGGCGTGCCCTGGGGCAGCGTGACGTTTTCGTCGCTCACCAGCTTGCGCGGTTTGCCGTATCGGATCGTGTGCCTGCTCGGCATGGACGACGGCGTGTTGCCGAGTCTCGCGCGCGCCGACGAGTTCGACCTGATGGCCGCGTTCGGCAAAGCCGGCGACCGCCAGCGGCGCGATGATGAGCGCAATCTGTTTCTCGATCTGCTGCTGGCCGCGAGCGACCGCCTTTTCATCGGCTACACGGGCCGCAGCATTCGCGATAACGCGCCGCTGCCGCCGGCCGCGCTGGTCGACGAGCTGCTCGACTACCTCGCGCAGGTTTCGGCGGGCGATCACGCGAGTCCCGCCGAGGTGGAGCATGCGCGTCACGCGTTCATCGTCGAGCATCCGCTGCAGGCGTTCGCGTCGGACTACTTCTCGGCGCAGCGCGAATTGTTCAGCTACGACGCCGATCGCGCGGAACTGGCGACGCTGCTGGCCGCGCCGCAGCATCCCGCCGCCGCATCGTTCTTCGACCAGCCGTTGCCGGCGGAAGACGCGTCGCCGGTCGCGTTCGACGAATTCGTGCGCTTCTGGCGTCATCCGGCGCGGGCGCTGTTGCGCGATCGCCTCGGCATCGTGTTGTCGGATGCGCAGGGCGAATTGCTCGACACCGAGCCCTTCGAACTGGACTATGCGGGGCGCGATGCATTGGCCGATCGTCTGCTGCCCGTGTTGCTCGACACCGATGCCGAAGAAGATGACGCGGTGATGTCCGAGCGCGTGCGCCGCGTTGCCGCCGCGAGTCCCGAGTTGCCGGGCGGCGCGACGGGCGCGGTCTGGCGCGCGCGCGAACTCGGCGCATTGCGCCAGCTCGCCGCGAGCGTGCGCCGCGAAGTGGCCTCGGGTGTCGAGCGTTTGCCGTTCGTGCTCGACATCGCACCGCGCTGGCCCGACAGCGCGGATATCGCCGGCACGCTGTTCGGTCCGCACGACGCGGCGCTGCGTCAGGCCGCCGAAACGCCGCTGCAACTGCACGGCACATTGAATTTGCTGACCGGAACGGGACAAGTGATTTTTCGTTACGCCAAAGCGACCGCGCGCGACTACCTGTCGGCCTGGCTCGCGCATCTGGTCTATTGCGCCGCGCGGCCGGACGGCCCGCGCCGCACTGTGTGGCACGGCAGCGGCGAGAGCTTTGAATTGACGGCGGTTGCCGCGCCGCTCGACGAACTCGCGCCGCTCGCCGCGCTGTTCAAGGCCGGGCGCATGCTGCCACTGCGCTTCTTCCCGAAGAGCGCATGGACGCGGGTCAGCGAAAGCGATTCGGCGGCGCAGGGCGTGTGGATCAACGACCGCGTGCGCAGCGAATCCGACGACTCCGCGTTGCGCATCGCACTGCGCGGCACGCCGCTCACGCTCGACGAACCGTTCGGCAGTCTGGCGTCGATCGTGTTCAAGCCGCTCGTCAAGCATCTGCGGAGCGCTTCATGAGCGGCGCCGTGCGCAGTGCCGCGCTGGTCGCGGACGAACTCGACGTCTTTGCGTGTTCGCTCGACGGTGTCAATCAGATCGAGGCGTCGGCGGGGACCGGCAAGACCTGGAACATTTGCGCGCTGTACGTGCGGCTGCTGCTCGAAAAGAATCTGAACGCAGATCAGATCCTGGTCGTCACATTCACGAAGGCGGCGACCGCGGAATTGCACGAGCGCATTCGCGGGCGTCTGGCGGAACTGCATCGCGCGATCGAGATGGACGACGACGGCGGCGACCCGTTCATCCAGCGTCTCTTTGAAACGACGCTTGCGCCGCAGCGCGGCATCGAACGCGAGGACGCCCTGAAGGTGGTGCGCCGTGCGCTGCGCACGTTCGATCAGGCGGCGATTCACACGATTCATGCGTTCTGTCAGCGCGCGTTGCAGGAAGCGCCGTTCGCTGCCGCGATGCCGTTCGCGTTCGAAATGGAAGCCGACGACGCCGCCTTGCGCTTCGAGATGGCCGCCGATTTCTGGCGCGAGCAGGTGGAGCCCGTGGCCCATGCGCATCCCGCGTTCGCCGCGTGGCTGGTGGCTAAACGCGCCGGTCCCGCTTCACTCGACGAGCAACTCGCGCGGCGTCTGAAAAAGCCGTTGGCGCAGTTGCGCTGGGGCGCGCTCGAAGCAAGCGGCGGCAGCGCCGATCCGCAAGCGGATTTCGATGCCGCGTTCGGGCTGTGGCAGGCGCAGCGCGATGCGATCGTCGGTCTGCTCGCGCAGGTGCAGGAGCGGTTGAGCAAGACCACGCACAAGCCCGAACACGTGAGCGCCGCGATCGCCGCGTGGACCGACTACTTCGCGCAGGGCGATTGTCACGCGCCGCCGCCGAAGGCCGCGTTGAGGCTGACCGTGTCGGCATTGAAGAAGGCCACCAAGGTCAAGTTCGAAGCGCCGGAGCATCCGTTCTTCGAACACGCCGAGGCGCTCGCGGCCGCCGTGGTCGTGGCCGAGGCCGCGCAGCGCACGCGCTGGCTCGAACTCGTGCAAACGTGGCTCGACTACGCTCCGGCCGAACTCGTCGCGCGCAAGCGCACGCGCCGGGTGGTGTCGTTCGACGATCTGCTGTCGAACCTGTATCGCGCGCTTGCCGCTCATCCGTGGCTTGCCGATGCTTTGCGCACGCGTTATCCGGCCGCGCTGATCGACGAGTTTCAGGATACCGACCCGCTGCAGTTCGCGATCTTCAGCCGCATCTTCGCGCCGGCTGGGCCGCTCTTTCTGGTCGGCGATCCGAAGCAGGCAATCTACAGTTTTCGCGCTGCGGATCTGCACACCTATCTGGCGGCGCGCGCGGCGGCATCCGCGCGCTACACGCTGGCGGTCAATCAGCGCTCGACCGCGCCGATCGTCGAGGCTTGCAACCGGCTGTTCGAGGCCAATCGCGACGCGTTCGTGCTCGAGGGGCTCGACTATCAGCCGGTGCGCGCGGGCGAGCGGCGCCGTCCGCCGTTCTCCGACCCGGGCGCGGACGCCGGCGATTTCCGCATCTGGAGCCTGCCGCAAGGCGACGCCGCGCTGACCAAGCGCGACGCGCAGCGCGAAGCGAGCGAAGCATGCGCCGCCGAGATCGTGCGGCTGCTGCGCGGCGCGCGCGAAGGCGCGGTGACGATCGGCGACGCGCCGCTCGCGCCGGGCAACATCGCGGTGCTGGTGCAAACGCACAAGCAGGGCAGTTTGATCAAACGCGTGCTGGCGGCGTGGGGGGTGGGCAGCGTGGAGCTGGCGCAGGCGTCGGTGTTCGCGACACTCGACGCCGAGCAGATCGAGCGCGTGCTGGCCGCCGTCGATACACCCGGCGATCTGCGCCGTCTGCGCGCGGCGCTGGCAACCGACTGGCTCGGTCTCGACGCCGCCGCGCTGTGGCGTCTGGAGCAGTCCGCCGACGCGCCTTCGTCCGCCGACGACCCCGCGCACGCGGCCGACGCGATGGGCTGGGTCGAGCGTTTTTCGCGCTATCGCACGCTCTGGCACGAGCGCGGTTTCGCGGTGATGTGGCGCACGCTGATGCGCGAGTTGCGGGTCGCGCAGCGGCTCGTCGCCGGACCGGACGGGGAGCGCCGTTTGACCAACGTGAACCATCTCGCCGAACTCGTGCAGGCGCGTGCCGCGACGCAGCCGGGCATCGCGCCGACCTTGCGCTGGCTCGCCGCGCAACGCGCGCAGGGCGGCGGCGAGGACGCGCAGTTGCGGCTCGAGTCGGACCGCAACCTCGTGCAGATCGTTACCGTGCACAAGTCGAAGGGGCTCGAGTACGCGGTGGTGTTCTGTCCGTTTCTGAACGACGGCGGCTTGCGCGAGCCGCCGTCGTCCGGCTTGCCCGATGCGCGCGAATACCACGACGCAACCGGCGAGGCGGTGCTCCATTACGGTTGCGACGACGAAGAGGCCGAGCGCGCGTCGCGTTACGCGGTGCGCGAGCAGGCTGCGGAGCGGGCGCGGCTCGTGTATGTGGCGCTGACTCGCGCGGTGTATCGCTGCTATCTGGTCGCAGGCACGTATCTGTCGTCGCGCTCGACCAAAGAGTCGCGCCGCAGCGTGCTGAACTGGCTGGTGGGCGGCGGCGGACATAGCTTCGACGACTGGCTCGCCGAGCCGCCCGACGAAGCCGCGTTGTCCGCGCGCTGGCAGGCGCTCGCGGGCGGCCCGGTCACGCTGCGGGCGCTGCCGCAAGTGGCGCGCCGCACGCCGTTGGAAAACCTTCAGGATCATGGCGCGCAGATGCAGGCGCGCGCCAATCGCAGGCCGTTGCGCGATCAGTGGCGCATGGCGAGCTTCAGCGGCCTGATTGCGGCCGGCGGCAAAGCCGAGGAGGCGCGCTCGCCGGTGGAAGACGTGCGGCCCGATCACGATGAGATCGCCGATGCGCTCGGGTCCGCGTCTGTGGCCGCGCCCGCGCCGCAAACACCGTCGCATGCGGAGGACGACATCCTCGCGTTTCCGCGCGGCGCGGCCGCCGGCGACTGCTTGCACCGCATGTTCGAGCTCGCGGATTTCACCGATCCGCGCACATGGACCGATGCGATCCGTGGCGCGCTGCGCGAGCGGCCGGCGCCCGCCGTGCCCGAACTCGCCGCGCGTCTGCCCGCGATGATGCACAACCTGCTTGCCGACGTCGTCGCCACGGAACTCGTGCCTGGCATGACGCTCGCGCGGCTCGATCCGCATCGGCGCCTGAACGAACTCGAGTTTCTGTTCGCAGCGCCGTCGCTCGATTTCCCCGCGTTGCGCGAGCTGCTGATCGAATACGGCTATCCCGACGTCGCGCTGGAACCCGGCGTGTTGCGCGGCTTCGTCAAAGGATTTATCGACATGATCGTCGAGCACGATGGACGCTTCTGGATCGTCGACTGGAAGTCGAACCATCTGGGCGAGAGTGCCGCCGACTACGCGGCGGCGCCGCTCGAAGCGGCGATGGCGAGCCACGCGTATCACCTGCAGGCGCTGCTTTATACGGTCGCGCTGCATCGCTACCTGAAAACGCGGGTGCGCGATTACGCGTATGACACGCACATCGGCGGCTATCTGTATCTGTTCGTGCGCGGCGTGCGTCCCGCCTGGGGCGATGCCGATGGCCCGGCAGGCGTGCATATGCGGCGGCCCGCGTTCGAACTGGTGGCGCTGCTCGACGCGGCGATGATCGGAGGCGTCGCATGAGCACCTTTGAACAAGGCCTCTCGGCGCCACCCGAACTCGACGACATCGGCGTGAACCTGCCCGCGCCGGCCGATTTCAGTCTCGCGCTCGCCGAAGGTTTCGCGCGCCGCATCGGTACGCTGGCGCGGCGCACCGGGGCGTCGGCCGAAGCGGTGAAGTGGGCGGCGCGAGGCGCGTTTGCCGCGAGTCGCGCGACGGCCGAGGGCCATGTGTGCGTGCCGCTTGCCGTGCTGGCGCGACGCTTCGAGGCATCGAGCGCCGAGGTGCGCGCGGCGTTGCTGGCGAGCGGCATGGCGAGCGATGGCTCACCGAGTGCGGCGGCGTTGCGGCCGCTGGTGATCGACGGGCAGGGCAGGTTGTATCTGGCGCGGTACTACGACTACGAGCGGCGTCTGGCCCGCGCGCTGGTCGCGCATGCTCGCGAGTGCGATACATCGGAGGGTGCCGATATCGACGCTGACGCTCCAACACTCCGCGCGCGCGTACTGCACTACTTCGGTCCGCCGAAAGACGACGAGGTCGACTGGCAACGTGTCGCGGCCGTCATGGCGCTGTCGGGGCGCCTCACGATCGTCAGCGGAGGGCCGGGCACCGGCAAGACCACCACCGTGGTCGGCGTGCTGGCCTGCCTGCTCGACTCCCGCGCGGATTTGCGGATCGCCCTCGCGGCGCCCACCGGCAAAGCCGCGCAACGAATGCAGGAAGCGCTGCTCGCGCGCGCCGGCGCTTTGCCGCCCGAACTCGCCGCGCGTTTGCCGCAGACTTCGTACACGTTGCATCGTCTGCTCGGCTCCGGGCCGGGAGGGCGTTTCCGTCATCATCGCGACAATCCGCTTCCTTACGATGTAGTCGTGATCGACGAGGCGTCGATGATCGACGTCGCGATGGCCGCGCATCTGCTCGATGCGATCGCACCGCAAACGCGTCTCGTGATGCTCGGCGACAAGGACCAGCTCGCCGCCGTCGAAGCCGGCGCGGTGTTTGCCGAACTCAGCGCCAGGCCCGCCTTCACGTCGGCCGGCGTGCAACGGATCGCGCGGGCGCTCGGCATCGAAGAGGCGCGGCTCGCGCAGGCCTTGCCGCGCGAGTCGCCGGACTTCGACGAAACGCCGGCAGATTTTTTCGCGCCGTTCGAAGCGCCGGACAATTTCGATTCGTCGCCCGATGACCTGTTCGCGCATGCCGCGCAGCCGGACGAGTTCGATCGACCACCCGCGGGCGACCTATTCGGCAGCACCGAGCCGGTCGATGAGACGAGCGCGTCGCGATCATCTTCGTCGCGGGCTCCTGCAGCGGCGTCGGCAGCCCATGCTCAGGGCCCGCTCGCCGACCGGGTCGTCTGGCTCGAGCGCAACTACCGGTTCGGTCTCGAGTCGCCTATCGGCCGATTGTCGCTCGCAATCCGCGGCGGCTCGGCGAGCGCGGCGCTCGAAGTCCTGCAGGCCGACCCCGCCGAAGCCTGCCCGGCGGCGCTGTACGAAGACACGCACGCGACGCTTGCCGAGCGCACCGTCGCGCGGCTTGCCGAAGGCTTCGCGCCTTATGCCGACGCGCTCGTCGCGGCGCTCGCAGCCGACACGCCGGACCCGTTGCCGCTGTTCGACGCGTTGAACCGCTTCCGCATCTTGTGCGCGACCCGTTCCGGACCTCGTGGCGTCGATCAGGTGAATGCGACGATGGCCGCGCAGGTGCGGCGAGCGGCCGGTGTGACGTTGGCGGTGGGCGCGCAATGGTTCGCGGGGCGTCCGGTGATGGTGACGCGCAACGATTACGCGCTGGGTCTTTTCAACGGCGACATCGGTATCGCGCTGCCCGGCGCGAGCGGTGCGCTGCGGGTGTATTTCCGGACCGGCGACGGCAGTCTGCGGGCGGTGTCGCCGGCAGCGCTGCCGCCTCACGACACCGCTTTCGCATTGACGGTTCACAAGTCGCAAGGCTCGGAGTTCGAGCACGCGGTGTTGATGCTGCCATCTGCGTTCAGCAGGGTCTTGTCGCGCGAACTCGTGTACACGGCGATCACGCGAGCGCGCGAGCGGGTGGAGGTCATAGGCGCGCGCGGTGTGCTGGCGCAGGCGATCGCGACGCCGACTCAGCGTGATTCGGGTCTTGCCGCGCGGATCGCGGAGGCGTGGCGGCGCGCTGGGTAGTGGGGTGGTGGCGGGCGTAGTGCCTTTGTGCTTAACCCACGATCCCATCAGCCTGCACACGCGCATCGACGCGATGGCGCATCGTCTTCCGATACCACAGCGTCCACAGCGCGAGGGCCCCGTAGATGCCATAGCCGATGAACGGCGACACCACCAGGAAGCGCTCGATCGGCCACGTGAGCGCCATCCACGCGCGCACCGCGGTTTCGCAGGTCAGGCCGGCGCCCCAGACCAGCGTCATCAGCCGCATCGAGGAGGCGAGGCCCGGCCGCTCACGCCACAGCGCTTCGAAATGCGCGGCGCCACCTTCCATTTCGCGGGCGACGGTGGCGCGCGCGAGATAGAAGATGAGCGGACGGCGCATCGGCAGCGACAGCAGAAACACCACGCCGATCGCGCCGGACACCAGCGACTCGCGCAACAGCAGCACCCGTGGACTGCCGCCCAGCGCCATAGCCGCGACCGACAGCACAATGCCGGCCACCACCATCACGCTGAGCGCGTCGACGCGGCGAAAGCGCGCCAGTTCGACCAGGCTCCAGACGATCGGCGGCACGGCGGAAGCGATCAGCGCGCCGGTCTCGCCGAGATGCGGCAATGCGAGCCGGTAAGCGAGCCACGGCAGCAGAAAATTGACGGCCAGTTCGGCGACGAATCCCGGACGAAGCTTCATATGAATTTACGCTGTAAGCGAAGAGGGCAGTATTGATGAACCCGCCGTAGCGATGCAAATAGTTTTTCCCATCGACCGCCGCGCCCGATAGCCGATGATGCGTAGCCGGCGTCAAGCGCTGCCCATCGCGCTGTGTACACTGACGTCTCCTAGCCCCAAACCAGCCTCATGACATCCCGTTATCCGATCCCGCCGAACGAAATCGAATTGACCGCCGTGCGCGCGCAGGGAGCGGGCGGCCAGAACGTCAACAAGGTTTCGAGCGCGATTCATCTGCGTTTCGACGTGCACGCTTCGTCGCTGCCGGAAGTGCTGAAGATGCGCTTGCTCGCGCTGTCCGATCACCGGCTCACGCGCGACGGCGTGGTGATCATCAAGGCGCAGGAGCATCGGACCCAGGAGATGAACCGCGCGGCAGCGCTGGCGCGGCTCGACGAACTGATCGAAAGCGTCAGCGTGACGCGCAAGCAGCGTGTCGCGACCCGGCCGACGCGCGCGTCGAACCGGCGGCGTCTCGAGAGCAAGGCCAAACGCAGTGAGATCAAAACCGGCCGTGGCCGGGTGGACGACTAGCGCTTAACGCTTGCCGCCGCGGCCGGCGGGACGCGCATCCGTGTTCGATGCGGCCGGCACGAAATCGACGCACAGCACATGCGTGCCGTCACGTTCGAACGCGATGGCCGCGGTGTAGCAGTCCTGACCATCCGCGAGCGAATAATGCGGCCCCATCATCGCGACGCGTCCCGGCGCGGCGAGCGCATGCTTGAAATAGGCGCGCCGCGACCAGTTGCTGCGCGTCTCGGAGTAGAGCGGGGCGAGCCGCAGCGGCGTCGGCGGCACCGACGCGGCCGTCACCGACGGCTGGGTCTGCTCACCCAGGCCGTCGGTGATGAACACCCGGCGCGCTTCGCGCAGATGCCACATTTTTTGCGCGGCCTGACGCAGATCGCCGGTTGCCTTGAAGGTGTCGGCGGCACTCAGCACCGCCTCCGCGAATCCTTCGAAGCCGAGCCGCTGGTGGCCGGCGTGCGCGCGTTCGTAGTCGGCGAACTTGCTCCAGATCGACTCGATCAGCGCCGGCACCTGCGTGCATGCCGCCTGCACCGAACCCTTCGGCTGGCCAAGCCAGAAACCCTGCACGAAATCGACGTCGGCCTCCATCAGGATCATCAGTTCCTCATCGGTCTCGACGCCCTCGGCCAGCACCAGCGTGCCGGATTGATGGAGCATCGCGATCAGGTGGCTGATCATCGAATCGTCGCCCTCGCGCTTGCCTGCGCGCGCCACCAGCGAGCGGTCGAGCTTGACGATGTCGGGGCGAAACCGCCACACCCGGTCGAAATTCGAAAAGCCGGTGCCGAAGTCGTCGATCGCGATCAGGAAGTCGCGCGGCTGCGACGCGGCGAGCATGCTGGCGACCGCGGACTCGTCGTCGGCGGGCTGCTCCAGCACCTCGATCACGATGCGCTCCTGCGGCAGCCCGAAATGCGCGGACAGTTCGTCGATGAAAGCGCGTTGCGGCCAGCCGGTTTCGAACACCTGCGGGCGCGTGTTCAGGAACAGCCAGCCGGTGGTGATGCCCTGCTCCATGAAATTCGCCACATGCAGGCAGCGGGCGATGCGGTCGAGTTCGCGCGCATCGGCGGCCGAGCGGGTGCCGGAAAAGAGCACTTCGGGCGACACCGGCAGACCGACCGGATCGAACGCGCGCAGCAGCCCCTCGTAGCCGACCACGCATTGATGCGTGACCGACACCACCGGCTGGAACACGCTGTGCAAAGTCAGCGCGCGCCACGTCGCGGTCCAGCCGGACTCGCCGCGCACCAGATGCGGAAGCAGGCCGCTCAGGGTCAATTCGCTGACGGATGGCATAGATGCGGGCACGAGAGTAGACATGGAGACTTCGCGGCTAGCGGATGAAGGGGCGCGCAAATCGATTCGGCGCGCAATGGATGCACGGCCCGCGCGTCTGCAGGGCGAATCCGGTGATGCCCAGGAACGCGGAGAGCGATGCCAGCCATGCTGGACTCCGGCGGAATTAGTCAAAAAATCAAGACCAGTCTAGCAGTTTGCAATTCGCATGAATGTGCGGGTAATCACAAACTCTGAACTGGCCAACTGGCTAAGCAAACCGGTCGCCGAGGGCCTGTCCGGCACGGCGTCGCGCGAACTTGCGCCAGAGGTTCGCGCGTGCGTACCGGGTGTGAGACCGATTCTCAATCGCAATCAGTTGCCTGCATGAAGGCGAGCGTAGCAGGGCGGCAAGTGGCCGCCCGCCAAACTCCAGGCGCGGACGGTGCTCAGACGTTACGCACGTTTTGCCATGTTTCGCCATGTGTTGCCAGGCGCACATTGGGCGCTCGCCAGCAGGTTGGCTGGACGGCGGGTATGCTGCTGTTTTTCGTGAACGGGAGGGCAAGCATGTCGGAAATCGCGGTGGTGGCAATCTCGGTGGCCAAGCCGGGCTATGAGGAGCAGTTGCGTCAGGCGCTCGAAGGTATTGTCGGGCCGACGCGCAAGGAGCCGGGCGCGCTTCAGTACGACCTGCATCGCGACGTGCAGGAGCCACGCCGGTTTGTGTTCGTCGAGCGGTGGGAAAGTCAGGAGGCGCTCGCGGCGCACGCGAAATCCGCGCACATCGCGGCTTACAGGAAGGTAGTGGCGGATTGGGTCGAACACGCGGAAATTCGCGTCGTGTCGAAGATCGCCTGAGCGGTCAGACTCAGACTCAGGCGAGCCGCATAAGGGCGAGTGACGTGCATGGCCGGTGCCGGCTCGCGCTTCACTCGCCGTTTATTTTAGTGGGTGGCTTGCGGGACGTCGAGGATCAGGATGATGGTCCAGTCGGCATCGCCGTCGTGATGGTACTGGCGTTCCGCGACGATAAACGGTTGCTGCTTGCCGTCCGGGCCGAGAAATAGCACGTCGCCTTCCATCGGCAGGCACTCGACGGGCGGCAGCGCGAGGAACGCTTCCTGACCGCCGCGCGGCATCAGTTTTTCAATCTTGCGAGATGCTGCTTCGGTCCATTCGATGTCTAGCTGGATGTTGCTCATGCTGTCCTCCGCACCAGGGTGCGCACGGGTTAGGGGATTCCGGCCGGGTGCCGGTTGGTGCGCGACTTTAGCACACCGACAGCCGGGCGCCGAACGCCGGGCGCGGGCCGGCGGGGCAAAGTTCACGCCGCGCTTCGAGATCTGGCGCCGGCTCTCCGCCGCGCGTTGCGGCGCGTGCTCGCGGGTCTTTTGCGCGTGCTCCTGGAAGTCCATTAGACAGCAAAAAAGCCGAAGCCGGCAGTGCCGGCTTCGGTTGTACGTCTTGGCGGCGAGGGTGCGGCGCGCGCCCCGGGCTGCGCTTACGAACTCGAAGCGTCGGCCTTCTTGTGATGATGCGGAGCCGTCTTGTGATGTTTCTCGGGCGCTGGCGCGCTTTGCATGGCTTGCTGGCGGTTCTGCAAATCCTGCGCGCGCTGTTCGACGTCGGCGGCCTTGGCCGGATCGGTGCTCATGGTGATGCCGTTGTCCTGCGCGTAAGCCGCGCCTGTGATGGCAGTGAGGGAAACCAGGATTGCCACGGACACTTTTTTCATCGTTACCTCCGCAGTTGGTTGTGGATTCGAATATTGCCTGTCCAGTGGAAAGACAATGCATTCTAGCCAGCAATCTCCGCTCCAGCAGACGGTTTTGTAACTTCCTTAACGATTTGTTACAACTCGTCCTTTTCGTTTGCGCTGGGTCGCGAAACGGGGCAATTCCATACGCATCAAGCATTCGCGTGTCGGAACAAAAATCCCGCCGACTGATGCCTGGGATTTTCAGAACCATCCAATTGCGCGATATAGATGAAATTGCGCGATCCCCCCGAGTTCATGTAGAGCGATCTCTGCGTTCACGAGATTGACATAGCGCGGCAGTACACCGAGACGTGCGTGCCGCGCGCTCGAAATGAGCGGCTGCGGCGCAACGCCGAAACAGTGAAAGTCGAGCAACGCGCGCCGCATGTGGTAGGCGGAGGTGACGAGTATCAGGGCGTCGTAATGCGATTGCGACAGGATGGCCGAGACATTGCGCGCGTTTTCATACGTCGTGCGGCTGCTGTTTTCCAGCACGATGTCCGCGCGCGGCACGCGCTGGCGCAACAGGTAGGGCAGATAGGTGTCGGCCTCGGTCGCGTCATGCCGCTGTGGATTACCGCCGCTTACGATAACCTGACATGTGGCTTCCGTTCGTTTGCAGGCGGCATAGTTGTCCGCGCTCATCTTGATGCGGGCGAGGACGTCGCGTGGCGGCACGAGCATGTTGTCGCGGTCATAAATTGTGCCGCCGCCCAGCAGGATGATCGCGGTGCGCGGCGCAAAGGTGGCGGACGCGGTGCTCGGCTCTCGCGGCTGCACGAGATCCAGCAACGGCGCGGTCAGCCAGCCGGTGGCCAGCAGCCAGAACAGGACGACCGTGAGCAGGATGAGGGGGCGACGGGCGCTCTTCCATCGCACGATTGCTGCAAAAAAAAGCGCTAATAAAGTGAATAGAATCAATTTAAATGGGGTAACGTATGTCTTTCGGGACAAATCTACGGGCCTGCTATCGCGCCGCAGCGGTTGCATCGCCGGCTCTTGGACAGAACGCTACCATGCCGTTCGACGGGGGTTCCGAAACGAGACCAGGCAGCACCTGGCGGAATCGGCTGTATGAAGTGCGGCCAGTTTCCAGCCAAGGGCGGGTGCTACGCGCGTCACTGGTGGCGCGGTGACGCGTTGGGCATAGATGTGTCATAGCTGCACTTTAAGAAAGAAGTGAGATGACCACGTATTCCAACGAAGCGGTACTTGAAGCGCTGCGGCGGGCGCAATATCGTCAGGTCCCATGGGCCAGAAGGCCGGGCGTTTTCCAATATCTTCGCGCGCTGGGCCTGATGGACACCGTTCGCCAGCGCACCGTCGCTCCGGCACCGGGCTTTCATGCACCTGTCGACATCGCTGTGCTCACCGAGCGGGGAAAAGCCGAGTTCGCGCGGCTCGCACATGACGAACGCCTCCTCAGCTGGACTGCACAGCGGATGAACGACTACGTCGTCGCCCCGTTCGAGGCGCGCTCCACCGCTGCTCTCGAAGTCCGATCTTAAGCCGCGGGGCGCGTGACGCGGGTTGCCCCGCTGCCTGGCGGCATGTGGTGTTTTCGCTCTCTTCATTTATGGAAACGGACCGCCGGCTGGCGTCCTAACGGGTGCTTGCGCGAAAAAAAAGCCCGTATCGCGAGGATACGGGCGTACCGGAATTACTACTGCCACGCTGTGCTAATGGCGTTAAATGAGACTGGTCCGGCGCGGTGTGGTTCCCTGATTATTCAAAATGGTATTGCCGAGCATGATTCAAGGCTCTGCCGATAGAGCCGATGTCCGCCAAATATGGGGATCAACCGACGCAGGAGGGCCGACTACACCGGAGCCGACTACACCGCCTGCGGCCACCGACATCAGGCGATCGGATCTCCGGCAACCACTCGTTTTAACGATGGCGCCCCCCATCTTCTCGAGGCGTATCAGGCCGCGCCCGTACGTTACTGGCAATATCCCCGCGCAAGTCTCCGCGCGGCGCCGGAGGCGTGAAATCGCGGTTGCGCGTTTCGCTTTGCTGCCAGGCTTCGAGTGCCGCCGAACGATCCGGCCGCCAGTTCCAAGCCTGTGGGCGCTGTTGTGCAAGCGTTGGTGCGGCCATTGATGAAATCACAATGCCGCACAGAAGCAGTGACATTGGTTTCATGCGGAGCTCCCGTCAAGCCCATTCGACTCAAGGCCTGTTTGCATACGTATAAAGGTATGCCGGGGCGCGAAAGCACGCTGTAAGTAATAGTAAATGGATGTTTCATCGCCTGCCCGCGCGCTGCTCTTGGGGCGACTGGCCTTGCGTATGGCCAGGCACAGGGTAGGGACGACAGGATTGGGCGCGCCCGGTGGCGGTGCCCATAGCGGGGCCAGCGGATGCCGACATGCGGTCGGGCGGCCCAGATGCATGCCGGGCGCCCGCAGGCGCCCGGAGGTGAAACGGCGCTGGCGTCAGGCCATCTTGACCGGCGCGCGCCACGATTCCGGATTGGTCCAGAACGCGCCGCGCAGGCGGTCACGGCTCGGCGGTGCCGGCGGTTTGGCAGCGGTTGCGCCGATCCGGCCGCGCAGCGAGATTTCACGGCCGCTCGTGCCGAGTCGCTTAACTATTTCGGCGAGCGTACCATCGGCTTGCCATTCGTCGAAGCGACGGCGGCAAGTCGGCGGCGACGGGTAACGGCCCGGCAGTTTCGACCAGCCTTCGCCGGTCGACAGCACCCAAAGCACAGCGTTGACAACCGCGCGCGCTTCCACGCGCGGCCGACCGCGCCGTTCGCTCCGTGCCGGTTCAGCACAGAACAAAGCCTCGACCAGCGCCCACTCGTTGTCTCTCAAATCGTCGAACAGCATCATGTTTCACCTCAGCGAAGCTAACTCCGGTGCGCTGCCCCGCGCCGCGCACTCTCCATGCACTCGATAGGCGAGTGCCAAGGGGGTCGGGCTTGCCACGGTCTGCTATTGAGCCAGCAGTCATGGCGCCGATCCTGTGTGCATGTAAATGCAGGAAGTGTGCCAAGTTGATTCCGACTGCCTCAAAGCCCTGTGACGGCGGGCCAGCGCGGGCGCTAGCTAGGGGCGTATAAGAATCCAAAAAACCTATCTCGCAAATCGGGACAATCACCAATCTTGTGCACCGAGGCCCGACCAACGTGCGTTTGCGCCGCATTGCTGCATTGCAGCGAAAATCCCCATAAGGGGCGCGGCGGCTTTTTGGCCTTACAATTCGCATCAAATGGCGTTATTGATGAGGCTGATAAATGAATGTAACGCTGCGTCAACTCAGGGTTTTCATCGAGGTCGCCCGCCTGCAAAGCTTCAGCCGGGCCGGCGATGAAATCGGCCTGACGCAATCGGCAGTGAGCCGCTGTGTGCGCGAACTCGAGGGCGAAATCGGCCTCAAGCTGATCGATCGCACCACGCGTGACGTACAACTCACCGATGTGGGCGGCAACCTCGTGTCGAGCGTGTCGCGTCTTTTGTCGGATCTCGACGACGCGCTGCGCGAAATCCGCGAAATCGGCGAGCAGCGGCGCGGGCGCGTGGTGGTGGCCGCCAGTCCGACTGTCGCGTGCCGGCTGATGCCGCGCGTGGTGGCGTCGTGCGGGCGGCAATTCCCGTACATTGCACTGGGCCTGCGCGACGACGTGCAGAGCGACGTGGTGCGCAAGGTCAAGTCCGGCGAGGTCGATTTCGGCGTGGTCATCGGCCCGCTTTCCGCCGACGACCTGCTCAACGAAGCGCTCATGACTGACTCGTTCTGCCTCGTCTCGCGTGACGACCACCCCTTGGCGGCGCTTGAGCAGGTGGCGTGGACGGACCTCGAAGGCCAGCAGCTCGTACTGCTCGATTACGCGTCGGGCAGCCGGCCGATCATCGACGCCGCGATGCAGGAATACGGGGTGAGCGCCACGGTGGTGCAGGAGCTGGGGCATTCTGCGACTGTTTTTGGGCTCGTCGAGGCGGGCGTCGGGGTGAGCGTGCTGCCGTGGCTGGCGTTGCCGCTGCCGGCTGGCGCTTCGATGGTGGCGCGACCGCTCGTGCCGCGTGCGGAGCGCACGGTCGAACTTGTGCGGCGGCGCGATCGCTCGCTGTCGCCCGCGGCGGAGGCGGTGTGGGGCTTGATCCGTCAATTGCCAGCGCGGGCGGAGGACCTGAGCTAGTTTCGGCTGCGCGGTGAAACGCGTCTCCAGGTCCTGAGCCGTAACGGATGTCGAAAATCTACCCGGCGAGGCGAGCGTCGCCGCGCACGCAAACCGTGCGGTAGCTGTCCTTTCCTCGGTGCCGGGCCGGCTGCCGGCCTCGCTGCTTTCAAGAGATGCGTCGGGCTAAACTATCGCCTTCCCTGAGTATCACCCTTTATATTTCTCCGTCCGGAAGTCTCGATGAGCGAATTGGATCTGTCTGTGCCGTCCATCCCGAATGCGCGCGACGCTGTGCGCGCGCTGCGTCCTTCGCAAATTCGTGAAGTCGCCAACGCCGGTTTCGGCGTCGACAACGTGCTGCCGTTCTGGTTCGGCGAATCCGACCGGGTCACGCCGGCTTTCATTCGCGACGCCGCCAGCTCCGCGCTGGCCGCCGGCGCGACGTTCTACACGCATAACCTGGGAATCGCGCCGTTGCGCGCGGTACTCGCGAACTACGTCAGCGAACTGCACGGCGCCACCTCGCCGGACCACGTCGCGGTCACGAGCGCCGGCGTCAATGCGTTGATGCTTGCGGCGCAACTGGTCGTGGGCGCTGGCGATCGAGTCGTCGCGGTGACCCCGCTGTGGCCGAATCTGGTTGAGATTCCCAAGATTCTTGGCGCGCATGTCGAGACGGTCGCGCTGGACTATGGCGAGCGCGGCTGGCAGTTCGACGTCGAGCAGTTGCTGGCGGCGCTGACACCCAACACGAAAATGCTGCTGATCAACTCGCCGAACAATCCGACCGGCTGGGTGATGAGCCGTGAAGACCAGCGCACCGTGCTCGCTCATTGCCGGCGCCACGGCATCTGGATCGTCGCCGACGAAGTCTACGAGCGTCTCTTCTATGGGGACGCCGAGTCGGCTAACTCGGCGGCGAGCAGCGCGCAGGCGCGTACGGCACCGTCGTTCCTCGATCTCGCCGCGCGCAACGAGCGTGTGATCTGCGTGAACTCGTTCTCGAAGGCGTGGCTGATGACCGGCTGGCGGCTTGGCTGGATCGTTGCGCCGTCCGAATTGATGGACGATCTGGCCAAGCTGGTCGAGTACAACACCTCGTGCGCGCCTTCGTTTGTTCAGCAGGCGGGCATTGCGGCCGTTGAGCAGGGCGAGCGCTTCACCCGGGAACTGGTGCACGACCTGAAGGCGTCGCGCGACCATCTGGTGCGCGCGCTATCCGCCGTGCCGGGTGTCGACGTCAAGGCGCCGCCCGGCGCGATGTACCTGTTTTTCTCGATGCCGGGCGCGTCGCGCAGCCTCGAGCTATGCAAGGCGCTGGTGCGCGAAGTGGGGCTGGGCGTGGCGCCCGGCAGTGCGTTCGGTGCGCAGGGCGAAGGTTTCGTGCGCTGGTGCTACGCGTGCGACACGGCGCGGCTCGACGCAGGTGTGGAGCGTCTGCAGCGGTTCCTGGCGCGTCACGGGACCTGTTAATGAGTCTGACGGAGAAATAGCGGGTCGGGCAACTGAAAATGCCTAGTAAAAGGGCGGATTTTTCGCGGGTTTTCCCCCGTTTTTCCGCTCAGCTTCGCCGGCTGAAGCGCTGCCAGAAAATGCGCCGGGGATTTCGTCTTTACGCACTGATTGTTTTTGCGTAATATGGCGCTCAGTCACGCGATTCCTTTTCAGGAATATCGCTGCTCCGTCCGGCTGGGTTTGGCTCGATAGTCTGTTTCGCCTCCCCCCGGTGCGTGCTCCCATCAATATGACCGATCAGAATCGGGCGAGCGCGTCTTCAGTTCCACATCGTCTGTTTGATCCGGTTCTTTGACCACAGGGTCTGACCTAGCTGCATGAATACCCAAGAGGCGAAGATCGTCCTCGAGACTGCCTTGATCTGCGCGCAGGAGCCGTTAAAGCTCGGCGAGTTGCGCAAGCTCTTTGCCGACGGCGTGTCGGCAGACACCGTTCGGACTTTGCTCGAAGACCTCAAGCAGGACTGGTCTGGGCGCGGTGTGGAGCTGGTCGGGCTGGCGTCGGGCTGGCGGTTTCAAAGCAAGCCCGCGATGCGTTCGTATCTGGATCGTTTGCATCCTGAGAAGCCGCCGAAATATTCGCGCGCGGTGCTCGAAACGCTCGCGATCATTGCCTACCGGCAGCCGGTGACGCGTGGCGATATCGAAGAGATTCGCGGCGTGACGGTGAATACTCAGGTCGTCAAGCAGCTCGAAGATCGAAGCTGGATCGAAGTGATCGGTCATCGTGATGTGCCAGGCCGTCCGGCGTTGTATGCGACCACGCGGCAATTCCTCGACGATCTGGGACTGACCGCGCTCGACGAGTTGCCGCCGCTGGCCGATCCGTCGGCGCAGTTGAACGCGGATCTGCTCGGCCAGCATGCGATCGAGTTTGCCGATAGCGAGGCTGGCGAGGCCGTGCAGGAGCCGGCGGTGGGCGAACAAGGCGAGGCCGAGGTTGGCGAGCACGCGGAATCGGTGCAGCCAGCCCAAGCGCCTGTAGCAGACGCAACGGTGGCCGAGTTGCGCGAAGCCGAAGCAGCCGGCAACGCCGCCGAAGCCGCTCCGGCGGTGGAGTCGCAGCCGGACGCGCCGGCCGCGCAAGAACATGCCGAAACGGCACATGCAGCATCGCGGGCCGGTATCGCCGGATCCGCACAGAACCACGATCCGGTCTCCCAGGCCGATCCGGCAATACCCGCGCACGACTCGGGCGTACTCCGCAATACGGAGCGCGCCGCCGAGCCGAACCCGACCACGGCGGCGCACGGCGATCCTGAAGATCGTCGCGATGCCGCACAGGACGCAGGCGTGCTGACCGACGACGAACCCGAGTCGCGCAGCGCCTGACGTAACCGAACTTTTTTGCCACGCCCGCAACGGGCGTGCGCGACCTGACATTTTGAGGTTGTTTTGACACATACCCACGACACCGATTCGTCCGAATCCGAGCGCGCCGTGCCGTCGGCGCGGGCCGACGAAGCGCGCACCACGCAAGCGTCGGCAGGCGAGGGCGAGCGCCCGGCACAGAGCGCGGAAGCAGACGGCGAAGACCGTCCGCGCCGCGGCCTGCGTCGCGGACCGCGCAGCCTGATCGCGCGGCGCCGCGCCGGGGCGAAGGCGAAGGGCGCCGAAGGGGCGCCCGCGCAAGGCGCGCCGGTCGCCACCGAGGCGCCGCCGGACGGCGAGGTGGTCGCGCAAGTGCGCATGCCGCGCAAGGAAGCGGGTGCCAAGAGCCAGGGCTCGCGACGCAACGCCCAGGCGGGCGGCGCGAAGCGGGAGGGTGGTCAACGCGACGCCGCGCCGCGCGAAGGTCAACGTGAAGGTCAGCGTGAGCGCCAGCCGCGCGAAGGCGGTCAGCGCCAGCAGAATCGCCGGGGCGGCGAAGCGGCGGCGGCCCCCGACGCGGGCCAGGACGATCTGTTCTCGTACGTGACCTCGCCCGCGTTCGACGCGGACAACAGCGCCACCGGTGGCGTGCGCGCGCCGATGCTGCGTCGTGGCAAGCCGGTTGCGCCCAAGCGCGTGCTCGCGGCCGACGACGACGCGCCGAAACTGCACAAGGTGCTGGCCGAAGCGGGCATGGGTTCGCGCCGTGACATGGAAGAACTGATCGTCGCCGGACGGGTTTCTGTGAATGGAGAGCCGGCTCACATTGGCCAGCGCATCATGCCGACCGACCAGGTCCGCATCAACGGCAAGCCGGTCAAGCGCAAGCTGGCCAACAAGCCTCCGCGCGTGCTGCTGTATCACAAACCGACCGGCGAAATCGTCAGTCACGCGGATCCGGAAGGCCGTCCGTCGGTGTTCGATAACCTGCCGCCGATGAAAACCGCCAAATGGCTCGCGGTCGGCCGCCTCGACTTCAATACCGAAGGTCTGCTGATGCTGACCACGTCGGGCGATCTGGCGAACCGCTTCATGCACCCGCGTTACAGCGTCGAGCGTGAATATGCAGTGCGCGTGGTCGGCGAACTGGCCGAAGGTATGCGTCAGAAGCTGCTGCACGGCGTCGAGCTGGACGATGGTCCGGCGAACTTCCTGCGCATCCGCGACGGCGGTGGCGAAGGCACCAACCACTGGTATCACGTCGCGCTTGCCGAAGGGCGTAACCGCGAAGTTCGTCGTATGTTCGAGGCAGCCGGCCTGATGGTCAGCCGCCTGATCCGCACGCGTCACGGCCCGATCTCGCTGCCCAAGGGTCTGAAACGCGGCCGTTGGGAAGAGCTCGAGGACAATCAGGTGCGTGCGCTGATGGCCTCGGTCGGCCTGAAGGCGCCGGCGGAAGAGCGCGGCGGCCGCAGTTCGGCGCCGGAGCGCAAGCAGCCGGACCCGATGCAAACCTCGATGGGTTTCATCGGCCGTGAACCCGTGTTGATGTCGCATAGCCGTTTCGAGCAGCAACCGCGCGGCCAGGGCCGGCGCGGCGCGGCGGGCGGTGGCTTCGGCGGCGGCGCGGGCTCGGGCGCGGGTCTCGGCGGCGGCTACGGCAATCGTGGCGCGGGCCGCGGCGCCGGTGGTTTCGGCAGCGCGCTGGGCGGCGGCACGGGTGGCCCGCGGGGTGGCCGTGAGGTCGACGGCAATCGCGCGCCGCCCCCTAACGGCAATCGCGCCGCCGGCGGCAAGCGTGCCGGTGGCAGCGGTGCAAATCCGGGCGGCAATCGCGGACCCGGCGGCAACCGCGGCGGCAACGCCAATCGCGCGGGCGGCGGCAATGCCAACCCGGGCGGCGCCAATCGTGGCGGCGGCGCGCCGCGTGGCCGTTCGCGGGGGCGGTAAGCCGCGAGCTTAGCCGCGCATGACAGCGGCCGCGAATCGTTCTTTAACGGTTTCACGGTCGCCGTCCGAATCGATCGACGCTCGCCGCGCGTTTCAGACAACGCATCAACCGCGGTGTACGCAAAAATGGGGCAGGGCTTATTCGTCCGTGCTTGCCGAACGTCGGCTTCAGCGGGGAAGGCCGCCTTGCAAAAGGCCTGAAACGCCCCCAAATTGTCGAAAGATTCCCATGAAATCAAGCGGAAATGCGCTTCGCACGGGTTCTGCGGTTTGCGTTTGTCCCGAAAAATGGCTACAATCGCGAAGTCGCTGGGCGTGCGGCTTTTCACATGCGGCTCAGGTGCGACCACCGGTAATAAGATGATGGGCGTTTAGCCCATTTTTTTTTGCCGCTCAGTTCATCGTGGTTCGGCATCTCGGGTTCGCACTAACGTGCGCCGGCTTGGCGCGCGGCCCGCATTGGTTGTTTGCAAAACAGGCGGCAGGCTCGCTGCGCGAACATCTAAGAGGGCACTGTGCAACTGACGGAACTGATTGAAACCACGGTCGTGGGACTCGGCTACGAGCTCGTCGATCTCGAGCGCACCGGGCGCGGCATGTTGTGTATCTATATCGACCAGCCGGCCGGCATCGCGATCGAAGACTGCGAGAAAGTCACGCGTCAGCTCCAGCACGTTCTGACGGTCGAAAATATCGAATACGAGCGGCTTGAAGTGTCGTCGCCGGGTCTCGACCGCCCGCTGAAAAAACTGGCGGATTTCGAACGCTTCGCAGGCAGCGAAGTGGTAATCACATTGAAAAAGCCATTGGACGGACGGAAATCGTACCGGGGCATCCTGCATGCTCCGCAAGGCGAAACGATCGGTCTGGAATTTGAAGGGAAGGAAGGCGCCGCGATGCTCGATTTCACGCTCGCGGACATGGACAAAGCACGCCTCGTTCCGAAAGTTGACTTTAGGAGCCGCAAACAATGAGTCGCGAAGTGTTGATGCTGGTGGATGCGCTGGCACGCGAGAAGAATGTCGACAAAGACGTGGTATTTGCCGCGCTCGAAGCGGCTCTCGCTTCGGCCTCCAAGAAACTCTTCGAAGAAGATGCGGACATCCGCGTCCATATCGACCGTGAAAGCGGCGAGCACGAAACGTTTCGCCGCTGGAAAGTGGTGCCGGACGAAGCCGGTTTGCAGGAGCCGGATCAGGAAATCCTGCTGTTCGAAGCCCGCGAGCAGAAGCCCGAAATCCAGCTCGACGAGTTCATCGAAGAACCGGTGCCGTCGATCGAATTCGGCCGTATCGGCGCGCAGGCCGCCAAGCAGGTGATCCTGCAGAAGGTGCGCGACGCCGAGCGCGAGCAGATCCTGAACGACTTCCTCGAGCGCGGCGAGCACATCATGACCGGCTCGGTGAAGCGTCTCGACAAGGGCAACTTCATCGTCGAAACCGGCCGTGTCGAAGCGCTGCTGCGCCGCGACCAGCTGATTCCGAAGGAAAACCTGCGCGTGGGCGATCGCGTGCGCGCCTACATCGCGAAGGTCGATCGCACCGCGCGCGGTCCGCAGATCGAGCTGTCGCGCACGGCGCCCGAATTCCTGATGAAACTGTTCGAGATGGAAGTGCCGGAAATCGAACAGGGTCTGCTCGAAATCAAGGCGGCCGCCCGCGATCCGGGCGTGCGCGCGAAGATCGGCGTGGTCGCGTACGACAAGCGCATTGATCCGATCGGCACCTGCGTCGGCATTCGCGGTTCGCGCGTGCAGGCGGTGCGTAACGAGCTCGGTGGCGAAAACGTCGACATCGTGCTATGGTCGGAGGATCCCGCACAGTTCGTGATCGGCGCGCTCGCGCCGGCAGCCGTCCAGTCGATCGTCGTCGATGAAGAAAAGCACTCGATGGACGTCGTCGTAGACGAAAACGAACTGGCGGTCGCGATCGGCCGCAGCGGCCAGAACGTGCGTCTTGCCAGCGAACTCACCGGCTGGCAGATCAACATCATGACGCCGGACGAATCTGCGCAAAAGCAGAATCAGGAGCGCGGTGTACTGCGTGACCTGTTCATGGCGCGTCTCGATGTCGACGAAGAAGTCGCCGACATCCTGATCGACGAAGGCTTCACGAGCCTCGAAGAGATCGCTTATGTGCCGCTCAACGAAATGCTCGAAATCGAAGCATTCGACGAAGACACCGTTCACGAACTGCGTAATCGCTCGCGCGACGCGCTGTTGACGTTGGCAATCGCGAATGAAGAAAAGGTCGAAAATGTGGCGCTCGACCTGAAGAGCCTGGACGGCATGGACGCCGACCTGCTCGCGAAGCTGGCCGAACACCAGGTCCAGACGCGCGACGAACTCGCCGAGCTGGCCGTGGATGAACTGGTCGAGATGACCGGAATGGAAGAGGATGCCGCTAAGGCGTTGATCATGAAAGCACGTGAACACTGGTTCCAGTGAGAAATGACCATGGCGCACTAAATTGAACGCGGCCGTCAGGCCGCATGACCCGATGCTAACCGCAAGGAATCGGTCCTTGCATTAAGAGGAATGAATGGCGAGTAACAACGTAGCCCAATTTGCCGCGGAACTGAAAATGCCTGCAGGCGTGCTGCTCGAGCAGCTGCAGGCGGCGGGCGTCCAGAAAGCGAGCGAAGACGACAACCTGTCCGAGGCGGACAAGGCGCGTCTGCTCGACCACTTGCGCAAGTCGCATGGCTCGAACGATGCCGACAAGCGCAAGATCACGCTGACGCGCCGGCATACATCGGAAATCAAGCAGTCCGATGCGACGGGCAAAGCTCGCACCATTCAGGTCGAGGTGCGCAAGAAGCGTACTTTCGTCCGCCGCGACGAAACCTCCGCTGAAGGCGGGGATGCATCGAATCATGCGGCTGAAGGCGCCGAGGTCGACGACCTGGAGTTGCAGCGCCGTGAAGAGGAAGCACGCCACGAAGCCGAACTGCTCGAGAAGCAGGCTCAGGAGCTGAAAGCGCGCCAGGAACAACTGGAACGCGAAGAAGCCGAGCGTCAGGCGCGCGAGCAGGCTGCTGAAGCCGAGCGTCGTCGCGCTGAAGAAGAAGCGGCGAAAAAGCGCGCTGCGGCTGCGGCCGAAGCGGCAGCCCGCGAGAATGCCCAGCAGACGGTGCAAGCTGCGCAGGCGGTGGCCGCGAAGGCCGAGCCGGCGCCTGCCAAGGCGGCGGAGCCAGTGGTCGCCAAGGAAAGCGAGCAGGACGACGAACGCGCAGCGGCTGAACGTGCTGCGCAACGCGAAGCCGCGAAGAAGGCAGAAGACGCAGCGCGTCAGGCTGCCGAGAAAGCGCGTGCCGAGCAGGAAGAAATCGCCAAGCGCCGTGCTGCGGCGGAAGCCGAAGCGCGCGCCATTCGCGAAATGATGAGTACGCCGCGCAAGGCGCAGGTGAAGGCGCCGGAACCGGCACCGAAGCCCGCCGAGCCGGCCAAGGCTGCGGAAGCCAAGGGCACGCTGCACAAGCCGGCACGTCCGGCTGGTGAAGCAGCGGCGCGTCCGGCGGCAGCCCGCAAGCCGGCTGCTGCAGCTCCGGCTGCCACCACCACGCCGTCCGTCGGCGACAAGAAGAAGCCGGGCGGCGGCAAGGGCGGCTGGCAGGATGACGCAGCGAAGCGCCGCGGCATCAAGACGCGCGGCGATACGAGCGGCGGGGTCGATCGTGGCTGGCGCGGTGGCCCGAAGGGCCGCGGCAAGCATCAGGATCAAAGCACCACGTTCCAGGCGCCGACCGAACCGATCGTGCGTGAAGTGCACGTGCCGGAAACCATTACCGTCGCCGATCTGGCGCACAAGATGGCGGTGAAGGCTTCGGAAGTCATCAAGTCGATGATGAAGCTCGGCCAGATGGTCACGATCAACCAGATGCTGGACCAGGAAACGGCGATGATCATCGTCGAGGAACTGGGCCACCACGCGGTTGCGGCCAAGCTGGACGATCCGGAAGCGATGCTGGTCGAAGGCGAAGCGTCCGATGCGGAAGCACTGCCGCGTCCGCCGGTCGTCACGGTCATGGGTCACGTCGACCACGGCAAGACTTCGCTGCTCGACTACATCCGCCGGGCGAAGGTCGCAGCGGGCGAAGCGGGCGGCATTACGCAGCACATCGGCGCTTACCACGTCGAAACGCCGCGTGGCGTGATCACGTTCCTCGACACGCCGGGTCACGAAGCCTTTACGGCCATGCGTGCCCGCGGTGCGAAGGCAACTGACATCGTGATTCTGGTGGTCGCCGCCGACGACGGCGTGATGCCGCAGACGAAGGAAGCGATTGCGCATGCGAAGGCAGGCGGCGTGCCGCTGGTCGTCGCGATCAACAAGATCGACAAGCCGGATGCGAATCCGGAGCGCGTGAAGCAGGAACTCGTCGCGGAAGGCGTCGTGCCGGAAGAGTACGGTGGCGATTCGCCGTTCGTGTCGGTGTCGGCCAAGACCGGCGCGGGCATCGACGATCTGCTCGAAAACGTGTTGCTGCAAGCCGAAGTGCTGGAACTGAAGGCTCCGGTCGACGCACCGGCCAAGGGTCTCGTCATCGAAGCCAAGCTCGACAAGGGTAAGGGTCCAGTTGCAACGATCCTGGTCCAGTCGGGCACGCTGAACCGCGGCGACGTGGTGCTGGCAGGTAGCGCTTACGGTCGTGTGAGAGCCATGCTCGACGAGACCGGCAAGCCGACCAAGTCCGCCGGTCCGTCGATCCCGGTCGAAATCCAGGGTCTGTCGGAAGTCCCGCAAGCAGGCGAAGAAGTCATCGTCATGCCGGACGACCGCAAGGCGCGTGAAGTCGCGCTGTTCCGTCAAGGCAAGTTCCGCGACGTCAAGCTGGCCAAGCAACAGGCCGCGAAGCTCGAGAACATGCTGGAACAGATGGGCGAAGGCGAAGTGCAGTACATGCCGCTCATCGTCAAGGCCGACGTGCAAGGTTCGCAGGAAGCTTTGGTGCAGTCGCTGCTCAAGCTGTCGACCGACGAAGTGCGCGTGCAGATCGTGCACGGCGCCGTGGGCGGCATCAGCGAATCCGACGTCAACCTGGCAACGGCTTCGAAGGCGGTCATCATCGGCTTCAACACCCGCGCGGATGCGCAGGCTCGCAAGCTGGCGGAAGCCAACGGCGTCGATATCCGCTACTACAACATCATCTACGACGCAGTGGATGACGTGAAGGCGGCGATGTCGGGCATGCTGGCGCCGGAGAAGCGCGAAGTCGTGACGGGTACGGTCGAAGTGCGTCAGGTCTTCAAGGTGCCGAAGATCGGCGCGGTGGCAGGCTGTATGGTCACGGACGGTTTCGTCAAGCGCTCGTCGTCGGTGCGCGTGCTGCGCAACAACGTCGTCATCTTCACGGGCGAGCTCGATTCGCTCAAGCGCTTCAAGGACGACGTGAAGGAAGTCCGTCAGGGCTTCGAATGCGGTATGTCGATCAAGAACTTCAACGATATCGTCGAAGGCGATCAGTTCGAGGTCTTCGAGGTCACCGAAGTCGCGCGTTCGCTGTAATTCACGCGGCACGGCTCAACGGGCGGAGCGGGCTTCAACGCCCGCTCCGCCCGTTGTTTTTGGGCCAACCGGTTCGCACCCACGGGTTGGGCGCCCGCGAACAAGCCCGCGGTCAGCTTCTGCCAAACCGCGCTGCTTGCCGGCCGCCCGCATGACGAGCCATGGCTCGCGCGAACCATTTTTTGCATCCGTCAGAGCGGATCACACAACACCATGCCTAAGAAACGTTCTTCTCCCAATCGCAACGTGCAGATCGCCGATCAGATCCAGCGCGATCTGTCCGAGTTGCTGCGCGAGGTCAAAGACCCGCGCATCGGCATCGTCACGATTCAGAGCGTCGAGTTGACGCCGGACTACGCTCACGCGAAAGTCTATTTCACGACGCTGACCGGCGATCCGCAGCAAACGCTCGACGCGCTCATGCATGCAGCGGGCCATCTGCACAATCAGTTGTTCAAGCGGCTGCATATCCATACGGTGCCGACGCTACATTTCCACTACGACAAAACGATCGAACGGGCTGTTGAAATGTCGCGTCTGATCGACGAGGCGAACGCCAATCGCGCGAAAGAAGATTGAGCGCCGTGAGCTGTGGCGCTTGCCGCAATGCCGCGTTGCGCTGCGTCCCGTGCTGTTTCCCGTATTCCTTGACGTCTCTCGCCTTTCTGACATGACCGCACCTCAACGCCCCCGCGTGCCGCGTCGCGCGCTCGACGGCGTGCTGCTACTCGACAAGCCGCTCGGACTGTCGAGCAACGACGCGCTGATTCGCGCGAAGCGTCTCTATCTGGCAAAGAAGGCGGGCCACACCGGCACCCTCGATCCGCTGGCGACCGGCCTGCTGCCGCTGTGTTTCGGCGAAGCCACGAAGTTTTCGCAAGACCTGCTCGAAGCCGACAAGACCTACGAGGCCACCATGCGCCTCGGCATTCGCACGACCACCGGCGACGCCGAAGGCGAAGCGCTCGACACGCGCGACGTAAGGTGCGACGAGACGGCGGTGCAGGCCGTGTTGCCGCAGTTCCTTGGCGATATCGTTCAGGTTCCGCCGATGTATTCGGCGCTCAAGCGCGACGGCAAGCCATTGTACGAATACGCACGCGCGGGCCAGACGGTCGAGCGGGAAGGGCGTCAAGTGACGATTCACGAGCTTGAATTGCTCGCCTGCGCGCTGCCGGACGTGACGTTTCGCGTGACGTGCAGCAAGGGCACGTATGTGCGCACGCTGGCCGAGGATATCGGCGAAGCGCTGGGGTGCGGCGCGCATCTGGTCGCGCTGCGGCGCACCGGCGTCGGCGCGTTGACGCTCGCGAATTCGGTGACGCTCGACGCGTTGTCCGACGCAAACGAGAGCGAACGCGATGCGTGGCTGCAACCGGTGGACGCGTTGCTGTCGACGTTCCCGCTCGTGCGGTTGAACGAAGAACAGACGCGTCGCTTTCTGCATGGCCAGCGTCTGAAGCTCTCCGAACTGGACATTCCCGGCGACGCCGTGAATGCGCCGCGTGTCAGGGTGTATGCCGGGCAAGGCCGCCTGCTGGGTGTCGCGAAGCAAGGCGAGGGCGTGCTCGCGCCCGAGCGCCTGGTGGTGACGACGGCGAGCTAGATCGCTCGCCTCAATATCTCAGGCCAAGGCGCGAGGGCGGCCACGCATTCGCCAACGCGCCCTCAGCCTCGACACTCGGACGAAAAAAGGCGGGACCGCTATCGAACGGTCCCGCCTTTTTTCATATCGCACGGTTCGTCGGACTGAAGCGGTGCCTCAATGCGCGGCCGCAGCCGCCGCACCCGCATCGCCACCGGCGCGTTCCGGCCGTGTGATCCAGATCAGCGCGATCAGCGCGACGAAAATCCCCGCGGACACAAAGAACAGATCGTTCACGCCCAACTGCGCGGCCTGCTGCGTGGCCATCGTGTTGAACAGACCATAGGCCTGCGGCTGACTGAACCCCGCCGCGCCCATCTGGCGAATCGATTGATCGAACACAGGGTTGTACGCATTGGCCTGCTCGGCCAGTTGCGCGTGATGCATGATCGTGCGGTGATCCCACGCGGTCTGGAAGACCGAGGTGCCGATACCGCCGCACATGATCCGCACGAAATTCGACAAGCCCGACGCCGCCGGAATCCGGTTGCCCGGCAACCCCGACAGCGTGATCGATACGAGCGGGATGAAAAACCCGGCCATGCCGATCCCCTGGATCAAGGTGGGCATCAGCAGCGAATAGGTGTCGACCCCGGTCGTATAACGCGAGCGCATCCAGAAACACAACGCGAACACGAGGAACGACAGCGTCGCGATATAGCGTGGGTCGGTGCGCGGCAAAATCTTGCCTGTGATCGGCGACAGCAGGACGGCGAACAGGCCGACGGGCGCCATCACCAGACCGGCTTCGGTCGCTGTGTAGCCGATATCGGTTTGCAGCCACAACGGCAGCAACACGAGATTGCCGAAGTAGAGCCCGTAGCCTATCGACAGCGCGATGGTGCCGCCCGTGAAATTGCGTCGGCTAAACAGCGACAGGTCCACCACCGGATGCTCGGCCGTCAATTCCCACACGATGAAGAACGCAAGCGCGATCACCGAGACCAGCGCCAGGACGACGACGGTCGTCGACGAGAACCAGTCGAGGTCCTTGCCCTTGTCGAGCATCACCTGCAACGAGCCGACCCAGACGATCAGCAGGCCAAGGCCGACGCCGTCGATCGGCGCTTTTCTGATCATCGAATCGCGATTGCGGAAGATCATCCACGTCGCCACGGCGGCGATCGCGCCGACCGGGATGTTGACGTAGAAAATCCACGGCCACGAGATGTTGTCCGAGATCCAGCCGCCGAGAATCGGACCGGCCACCGGTGCGATCAGCGTGGTCATCGCCCACATCGATAACGCCATCGGCGCCTTCGCGCGGGGATAGCTGGCGAGCAGCAGCGTTTGCGACAGCGGAATCATCGGGCCGGCCACCGCGCCTTGCAACACGCGTGAAGCCAGCAGGAACGGCAGCGTCGGCGCGAGGCCGCACATCCATGACGAGATCACGAACAGCACGATCGACGCCATGAACAGGCGCACCTGGCCGATGCGGTCGGTGAGCCAGCCGGTCAGCGGCACGGAGATTGCGTTCGCGACCGCGAACGAGGTGATCACCCATGTGCCCTGGTCGGCCGACACGCCGAGGTCGCCGGAAATCGACGGGATCGACACGTTCGCGATCGACGTGTCGAGCACGTTCATGAACACGGCGAGCGACACCGCGATGGTGCCGATCACCAGTTGCGCACCCTCGAGCGGCGGATGAGGGACTTGCGCCTGAACCTGAGCCATTAAGGAAGCCTTCTATGAATCGTCGTTCGGCCTGTATCAGCTTTTCGCGCCGGACTTCGTCGCGCCGGTCTGCACCGACTTCTGCGAGCCGCCGTTCGGGCCGGCGTTTTCCGCGATGATGCGAGCGATTTCCGCGTCGGCTTCATCGCCGTATTTATCGAAGACGTTGGTCTGGTAGGCGGTGTTCGGCGCCTGGCCGAGCTGGCCGCCGTTTTCGTCCTTGATGTTCACGTCGGCTTGCATCGACAAGCCGATGCGCAGCGGGTGCTTGTCAAGCTCCTGCGGATCGAGCGCAATACGCACCGGCAGACGCTGCACCACCTTGATCCAGTTGCCGGTGGCGTTCTGAGCGGGCAGCAGCGAGAACGCCGAACCCGTACCTGCCGAGAAGCCGACCACCTTGCCGTGATACGGCACCGACGAACCGTACACGTCGGCCGTCAGTTCCACCGGCTGGCCGATGCGCATATGTTTGAGTTGCACTTCCTTGAAATTGGCGTCGACCCACACGTCGTGAAGCGGCACGATCGCCATCAGCGGGGTGCCCGGCGACACGCGCTGGCCGACCTGCACCGAGCGCTTGGCGACGTAGCCGGTCACGGGCGCCGGCAGGACATTACGCGCGTGGTTCAGGTACGCGTCGCGGACCTTCGCGGCGGCGGCCTGCACGTTCGGATGGTTCGCGATCGTGGTGTTGGCGGTCAGCGCGCGGTTCGACGCGAGTTGCTGCTTGGCGGCGTCGACGGCGGCTTGCGCGCTCTTCACTGCGTCGCGAGCGTGCGAGATTTCTTCCTGCGACACCGCGCCGGTTTGCGCGACCGTCAGGCGGCGCTTCAGGTCGTCCTGCGCGCGCGACAAATCGGACTGACGCAGTTCGACTTGCGCCTGGTACTGGTTGTCGTCGGCGAACAGGCCGCGCACCTGGCGCACCGTTTGCGCGAGATTCGCCTCGGCCTGTTCCAGCGCGACGCGGGCGTCGGCCGGATCGAGCACGACGAGCGGATCGCCCGCCTTGACGACTTGCGTGTCGTCCGCGTTCACCGCGATCACGGTGCCTGTGACTTGCGGCGTGATCTGCACGACGTTGCCGCTCACGTAGGCGTCGTCGGTGTCTTCATGGAAGCGCGCGACGAGGAAGTAGTACAGGCCGTAGGCGACGGCCGCGATCAGGATCACGATGACGAGTAGCGTCATCATGCGCTTGCGTTTGCCGTTGTTCGCCGGTTGCGACGGCTGTGGGTTAGCCGCGGGCTGCTGGGGGGTGCTCATTGATGTGCTCCGGATTCTCTTGAACGTCGTCGTTTATTCGGATTTGGATGCGTTGGCGCGGGTGGTCGGGCGGGCAGCGCTGCGCACGGGTCAGTTCGCAGCGGCGGTTGCGGCGGGGGCCGACGCCGGGGCGTCGGTCGGCACCACGAGGCCGGTCTGCGTTGCATCGAAACCGCCGCCCAGCGCCTTGATGAGGCCGATCTGCATATTGCGGCGGCGCATCTTCAAGCTCGTCACCGTCTGTTCGGCGGCGAGGCGGTTATCGTCGGCGGTTAGCACCTGCAACTGCGGCGACAGGCCGGCCTTATAGCGGATCACCGCCAGCTGATATGCCTTGCTCGACGCGTCGAGCGCGCGTTGTGCGTCGCCCTCTTGCCGGTCGATCGAACGGATCGACGCAACTTGCGTCGAGACGTCCTGGAGAGCGCTGATCAGCGTCTGGTTGTAGTTCGCCACGTCCAGGTCGAAGTCGGCATAGCGGCCCTTCAACTGCGAGCGCAGCGCGCCGGCGTCGAAAATCGGCAGGTGGATCGCCGGGCCGAACTGGATCTGACGGCTTGACGCGGTGAGGAAGCGGCCCCAGCCGAATGCGTCGAAACCGAAGCCGGCTGCGAGGTTGACGTCCGGGAAGAACTCCGCTTTCGCTTCCTTCACGTCGTGCATCGCAGCTTCGACCTGCCAGCGCGCAGCGACGATATCCGCGCGCCGTGCGACGAGGTCGGCCGGAATATTGTTCGGCAGCGCCACCGGTTCGCCGCCGGTCAGCGTCGGCTTGGCGATTTCCAGGCCACGATCCGGGCCCTTGCCGAGCAGCGCGCCCAACTGGTAGCGCACGACGGTGATCTGGCCGTCGAGGTCGGTCAGGTTCGACTGGCTGGTCGCGATGTTGCCGGCCGCGGTTTGCCGCTCGACGTTGGTGTCGAGGCCGGCCGTCACGCGGCCGTCGGTGATGCGGCCGACGTCCTGGCGGTTGGCGATTTCGTGCTCGGCGATTTCACGGAACGCATACAGCTGCGCGAGCTGGTTGTAGGTGCTTGCCACGGACGCGGCGAGCGTCACGCGCGCCTGCTGCATGTCGGCTTGCGCAGCTCTTTCCTGCGACACGGCCTGGCCGAGGCGCTGGCGGTTCTTGCCCCACAGGTCGAGATCCCACGACGCGCTCGCGAGTACGTTGTTCTCGTTATACCAGGTGCCGCCAAACGGAGGCGGGTAGATCGAGTTCTCGGAGAATATCTCGCGAGTCCACGAATAGCTGGCGTTGACTTTTGGGAACAACGCCGCGCGCGAAGTCTCGATATACGATGACGCCTTCGCGAGCCGCGCCTGCGCCTGCGCGATCGACGGGCTGCCGTCGAGCGCTTCGGCGATCAGCTTGGGCAGTTGCGGATCGCCGAACTCGTTGGCCCAGTCGAGCGACGGCCATTGACCGCCTTCGCCGGGCAGACTCTGCGCGGATTCGTACTGCGTCGGCGACGATATCTGCTTGTCGCTCTTCACGCCGAAGTAGTTCGCGCACCCCGCGAGGGCGAGCGCCGTCACCGCGGCGGCGACAGCGGCCCGGCTCGGAAGCACGGGCGCGGACAGGGAAAGGGATTTCATCGCTCGACTCTTTGAGTGGAATGTAATGATGGACCCAGCAAGCAATTTCTTACGATTTGCTGTCGAGATTGCTTGCTGCATCACGGGTTAGCCCCGTTTGTTCGCCGGCATTGACGAGTACGCGGCGCAGCATGCTCTTCAGGAAGCCCACTTCCTCGGGGGTGAAGCCGCCCAGCAGGCTGTCCAGCACGCCGTTGAAAATCGCCGGCATCCTGGCTGCGACCGCCTCGCCTTCCGGAGTCAGCGCGAGGCGCACGACGCGCCGGTCTTCATTGCTGCGCACCCGGGTCAGCAGGCCGCGCTTCTCGAGTCGGTCGATCAACCGCGTGACCGCGCTCGCATCGATCCCGTATTCACGTGCCAGTTCGGCGGCTAGCAGGCACTTTCCGCTCGCCACCATGAACAGGATGCTGCCCTGCTGACTGGTGATGCCCAGTTCGGCCATGCTCCGCTGCGTGACGAGATTTGAGAGGGTCGATTTCACTCGCGAGATCAGGTAGCCGACGCTTTCACCTAACTGATACTCGCGGGGATCCGACGTTGGGGTAGGGGACGGCTCCGACATGATTCTCGTGCGAATGCAATGGTTGACTAGGCATGATTATAGGGTGCGGTTGATTGACGCGGCAAGCGTTATTACAGCTCAGGCAAGGATCTTTCTGCTTATCGACAGATAATAGGGTGCGATCTTGCGTAGGCTACGCGGGCGGATTCGGGCTGCAAACAGGCGCGTGGCGACAGGAGCGGCGTACGGTCTATCAGGGAATACCCAGAAAGCTTCATCCCGGCATGCTACAATGTTGGGTTCCCAAAAGTGCGCTTTGGGCTTGTCGTGGTTGGTACCAGTAACGTAACCGGCATAAGCAAGCGGTAAGCAAGCGGCGCACTCCAACTGTCTCCAGGTTTCCTATGACTCGCGCCCTACGCAACATCGCCATCATTGCCCACGTCGACCACGGCAAGACTACGCTCGTCGACCAGCTCCTCCGCCAGACCGCCACGTTCCGTGACAACCAGCAGATCGCCGAGCGCGTGATGGACTCGAACGACATCGAAAAGGAACGCGGCATCACGATCCTTTCGAAGAATTGCGCGGTCGAGTACGAAGGCACCCACATCAACATCGTCGACACCCCGGGCCACGCCGACTTTGGCGGCGAAGTGGAGCGCGTGCTGTCGATGGTCGACTCGGTGCTGCTGCTGGTCGACGCCGTCGAAGGGCCGATGCCGCAAACGCGCTTCGTGACCAAGAAGGCGCTGGCGCTCGGCTTGAAGCCGATCGTCGTGATCAACAAGGTGGACCGTCCGGGCGCGCGAATCGACTGGGTGATCAACCAGACGTTCGACCTGTTCGACAAGCTGGGCGCAACCGACGAACAGCTCGACTTCCCGATCGTCTATGCGTCGGGCCTGAACGGCTACGCCGGCCTGACCTCGGACGTGCGCGAAGGCGACATGCGCCCGCTGTTCGAAGCCGTGCTTCAGCACGTGCCGGTTCGCCCGGCCGATCCGGATGCGCCGCTGCAGCTGCAGATCACCTCGCTGGACTACTCGTCGTACGTCGGCCGTATCGGCGTGGGCCGCATCACGCGTGGCCGTATCAAGCCGGGCATGGCTGTCGCCGTGCGTTCGGGCCCGGACGGCGCGATCCTGAATCGCAAGATCAACCAGGTGCTGTCGTTCAAGGGTCTCGAGCGCGTACAGGTCGACTCGGCTGAAGCCGGCGACATCGTGCTGATCAATGGTATCGAGGAAATCGGTATCGGCGTGACCATCTGCGCACCGGAGCAACCGGACGCGCTGCCGATGATCACCGTCGACGAACCCACGCTGACGATGAACTTCCTCGTCAATTCGTCGCCGCTGGCTGGCCGCGAAGGCAAGTTCGTCACGAGCCGTCAGATTCGTGACCGCCTGATGAAGGAACTGAACCACAACGTCGCGCTGCGTGTGAAGGAAACCGGCGACGAAACCACGTTCGAAGTGGCGGGCCGCGGCGAACTGCACCTGACCATTCTCGTGGAAAACATGCGCCGCGAAGGTTATGAGTTGGCCGTATCGCGTCCGCGCGTGGTGATGACGGAAGTCGATGGCGTGAAGCACGAGCCGTACGAAAACCTGACCGTCGACATGGAAGACGGCCATCAAGGCGGCGTGATGGAAGAGCTGGGCCGCCGCAAGGGCGAAATGCTCGACATGGCATCGGACGGCCGTGGCCGCACGCGTCTCGAGTACCGTATCTCGGCGCGTGGCCTGATCGGCTTCCAGTCGGAGTTCCTGACGCTCACGCGCGGCACGGGCCTGATGAGCCACACGTTCGACTCGTACCAGCCGGTCAAGGAAGGCGCGGTCGGCGAGCGCCGCAATGGCGTGCTGATTTCGCAGGACGATGGCGCAGCGGTTGCATACGCATTGTGGAAGCTGCAGGATCGCGGCCGCATGTTCGTGTCGCCGGGTGAGCCGCTGTACGAAGGCATGATCATCGGCATCCACAGCCGCGACAACGACCTGGTCGTGAACCCGATCAAGGGCAAGCAGCTGACCAACGTGCGTTCGTCGGGTACCGACGAAGCCGTGCGTCTCGTGCCCCCGATCCAGATGTCGCTGGAATACGCGGTCGAGTTCATCGACGACGACGAGCTGGTCGAAGTTACGCCGCAGTCGATCCGTCTGCGCAAGCGTTACCTGAAGGAACACGAGCGCCGTAGCGCAAGCCGCAAGGGCGCGGTGGACTAAGCAGGCAGCGGCCTGACGTAGTTCGCGGCGAGCTGCCGTAGCACGCTGCAAACAGAAGCCAAGCAGAAGCCACCTTCGGGTGGCTTTTGCTGTTTCTGGGCTTTGGGAACGCTGCACGCGGTGGCCGTGCCCGGTGGTTCATCATTCGTCCGTTCGCGTTTTTCACAGAAGTGTGTTGCGCGTCCTGAAAAGAGCGGCGAAAGCCCGTCGCAACGGGCTCGAGCGCCATTTCGCCTGCTATCTGCAGTATCCGTTCTGTGCTATGCTCCCCGGGTGCAAAGTTTTAGGTCCTTCCAAGCAAGACTTGATTCGCGCAATCCGCTAAACGGTCAGGCCGTGTCGCGGAAGGTTCTGTAACCCGCTATTTCTCGAGAAACTCGAAGAAAGGTGAGCGTAAAAATGATGAAGCAATTCCAGTCGAACTCTTACCTGTTCGGCGGCAATGCTCCGTACGTAGAAGAAATGTACGAAGCGTATCTCGATAATCCGGCGTCAGTGCCCGAGAACTGGCGCAGCTATTTCGACGCATTGCAGAACGTTCCTGCATCGGATGGCAGCAATGCCAACGACGTGGCCCATGGCCCGATCGTCGAATCGTTTGCTCAACGGGCCAAGGCAAACGCCTTCATCCCGCGCACGGCTGCCGGCGGCGAAGATCTCGCTACTGCCCGCAAGCAGGTTTATGTCCAGTCCCTCATCGGCGCATATCGTTTCCTCGGCTCGCAATGGGCCAATCTCGATCCTCTGAAGCGCCGCGAACGTCCCGCTATTCCCGAACTCGAACCCGCGTTCTACGACTTCACCGAAGCCGACATGGACCAGGAGTTCAGCGCAACGAATCTGTATTTCGGATTCGAACGGGCCACGCTGCGCGAGATCGTCAAGGCATTGCGCGACACGTACTGCGGCCAGATCGGCGCCGAGTACATGTACATCAGCGATCCGGAACAGAAGCGCTGGTGGAAGGAGCGGCTCGAATCAATCCGTTCGACGCCGAACTTCAGCAACGACAAGAAGAAGCACATTCTGAACCGGCTGACGGCCGCTGAAGGCCTCGAGCGCTTCCTGCACACCAAGTACGTCGGTCAGAAGCGCTTCTCGCTCGAAGGCGGCGAAAGCTTCATCGCGTCGATGGACGAAGTCGTGCGTCATGGCGGCGCACGCGGCGTTCAGGAAATCGTCATCGCAATGGCTCACCGTGGCCGTCTGAACGTGCTGGTCAATACGCTCGGCAAGATGCCGGCCGACCTGTTCGCCGAATTCGAAGGCAAGCACGTCGACGATCTGCCGGCCGGCGACGTGAAGTACCACAAGGGTTTCTCGTCGGACGTCTCGACCGATGGCGGCCCGGTTCACCTGTCGCTCGCGTTCAACCCGTCGCACCTCGAAATCGTCAACCCGGTGGTCGAAGGTTCGGCGAAGGCCCGTATGGACCGTCGCGGCGACGATAGCGGCCTGCAAGTGCTGCCGGTGCAGATCCACGGCGACGCGGCCTTCGCAGGCCAGGGCGTCGTGATGGAAACGCTAAACCTCGCGCAAACGCGCGGTTACGGCACGCACGGCACGCTGCACATCGTCATCAACAACCAGATCGGCTTCACGACGTCGGACCCGCGCGACTCGCGCTCCACGTTGTACTGCTCGGACGTCGTCAAGATGATCGAAGCGCCGGTGCTGCACGTGAACGGTGACGATCCCGAAGCGGTCGTTCTGGCTACGCAGATGGCAATCGACTTCCGGATGCAGTTCCACAAGGACGTCGTCGTCGACATCGTCTGCTTCCGCAAGCTGGGCCACAACGAGCAGGACACGCCGGCTGTCACGCAGCCGCTGATGTACAAGACGATTGCGAAGCACCCCGGCACGCGCGCGCTGTACGCTGAAAAGCTGGTGCAACAGGGCGTGATCAAGGCCGACGACGCGGACGAATACGTCAAGGCCTACCGCAAGGCAATGGACGAAGGCCATCACACGGTCGATCCGGTGCTCTCGAACTACAAGAGCAAGTACGCGGTGGACTGGGTGCCGTTCCTGAACCGCAAGTGGACCGACGCAGCAGACACGGCCGTGCCGCTCGCGGAACTGAAGCGCCTTGCTGAGCGCATCACCACGATCCCGGAAAACTTCAAGGTTCACCCGCTGGTCGAGCGCGTCATCAACGACCGTCGCGCGATGGGCCGTGGCGAAGCGAAGCTCGACTGGGGCATGGGCGAACACCTGGCATTCGCGTCGCTGGTCGCGTCCGGCTATGCCGTGCGCCTGACCGGTCAGGACTCGGGCCGCGGCACGTTCACGCACCGCCACGCGGTGCTGCACGATCAGAACCGTGAGCGCTGGAACGACGGCACCTACGTGCCGCTGCAGAACATCGCCGAAGGTCAGGCGAAGTTCACGGTGATCGACTCGGTGCTGTCGGAAGAAGCGGTGCTGGGCTTCGAATACGGTTACTCGACCGCTGAACCGAATACGTTCGTCGCATGGGAAGCGCAGTTCGGCGACTTCGTGAACGGCGCGCAAGTCGTGATCGACCAGTTCATCTCGTCGGGCGAAGTGAAGTGGGGCCGCGTCTCGGGTCTGACGATGCTGCTGCCGCACGGCTACGAAGGCCAGGGTCCGGAGCACTCGTCGGCGCGTATCGAGCGTTTCCTGCAACTGTGCGCAGACCACAACATGCAGGTCGTTCAGCCGACCACGCCGGCGCAGATTTTCCACCTGCTGCGCCGTCAGATGATCCGCCTGTTCCGCAAGCCGCTGATCGTTGCTACGCCGAAGTCCCTGCTGCGTCACAAGGAAGCCGTGTCGGATCTGTCGGAACTCGCGAAGGGCGCGTTCCAGCCGATCATCGGCGAAGTGGACGAAGCGATCGACGCGAAGAAGGTGAAGCGCGTGGTGGCCTGCTCGGGCCGCGTGTACTACGACCTGGTTGCGCATCGCCGCGAAGCCAAGGCGAACGACGTCGCGATCATCCGTATCGAACAGCTCTATCCGTTCGCGCACAAGCAGTTCGAAGCGGAAATGAAGAAGTACGACAACGCGACCGAAGTGGTCTGGGTGCAGGACGAGCCGCAGAATCAGGGCCCGTGGTTCTACATCGAGCACCACCTGAAGGAAGGCATGAAGGAAGGACAGAAGCTGGCATACAGCGGCCGTCCGGCTTCGGCCTCGCCGGCAGTCGGCTACTACGCGAAGCACTACGAGCAGCAGAAGGCGCTGGTCGAAGGCGCTTTCGGCCGCCTCAAGAGCGCGTCGATCGCTAAATAAAGAACAGACGAACCGGGAAGGCGCAACGCGCTTTCCCGTGCCGCGTTCGGTGAGCCAGTGAAGGTTCAGCCGCGGTCATGGTTCGCAGGCGGTCGTCGTTCACCGCGCCGTCACCCGATACGTATTCAGGATATTCATAATGGCTATTGTTGAAGTCAAGGTTCCCCAGCTGTCCGAGTCGGTCTCGGAAGCCACGATGCTGCAGTGGAAGAAGAAGCCCGGCGAGGCCGTTGCTGTCGACGAAATTCTCATCGAAGTCGAGACCGACAAGGTCGTTCTCGAAGTGCCGGCACCCTCGGCCGGCGTGCTGGTTCAGGTCATCGCGAACGACGGCGACACCGTCGTTGCCGACCAGGTGATCGCGAAGATCGACACCGAAGGCACCGCAAGCGCCGCCGCCGTTGAAGCCGAAGTGAAGCCGGCACCGGCTGCTACTCCTGCTCCGGCAGCCGCTCCGGCCGCTCAGGCCGCTGCTGCCACGGGCGCGAACACCGCTGCTTCGCCGGCTGCCGGCAAGCTGATGGCGGAGAAGGGCCTGTCGTCGGGCGACGTCGCCGGCACGGGCCGCGACGGCCGCATCACCAAGGGCGACGTGCTGACCGCTGGCGCCCCGGCTGCCAAGGCCGCCCCGGCACCGGCTGCCGCACCGAAGGCTGCGAAGCCGTCGCTGCCGGACGTCAAGGCGCCTGCTTCGGTCGACCAGTGGCTGAAGGACCGCCCGGAACAACGCGTGCCGATGTCGCGTCTGCGCGCGCGTATCGCCGAGCGTCTGCTCGAGTCGCAGCAAACCAACGCCATCCTGACCACGTTCAACGAAGTGAACATGGCGCCGGTGATGGACCTGCGCAACAAGTACAAGGACAAGTTCGAGAAGGAACATGGCGTGAAGCTCGGCTTCATGTCGTTCTTCGTGAAGGCTGCAGTTCACGCGCTGAAGAAGTTCCCGCTGGTGAACGCGTCGATCGATGGTAACGACATCGTCTATCACGGCTACTTCGACATCGGTATCGCTGTCGGTTCGCCGCGTGGTCTGGTGGTACCGATCCTGCGCAACGCAGATCAACTGAGCCTCGCCGAAATCGAGAAGAAGATTGCCGAATTCGGCCAGAAAGCCAAGGACGGCAAGCTGTCGATCGAAGAAATGACCGGCGGCACGTTCTCGATCTCGAACGGAGGCGTGTTCGGTTCGATGCTGTCGACCCCGATCATCAACCCGCCGCAATCCGCCATCCTGGGCGTGCACGCCACCAAGGAACGCGCTGTGGTCGAAAACGGCCAGATCGTGATTCGCCCGATGAACTACCTGGCGCTGTCGTACGACCACCGTATCATCGACGGCCGCGAAGCGGTGCTGTCGCTGGTCGCGATGAAGGACGCGCTGGAAGATCCGGCCCGCCTGCTGCTCGACCTGTAATCGCCATCCCGGCGTCGCCGGCTTGTTAGCCTGGTTGATATCAGGCCAGCCGGCGCCACCTAAGCAGCACGTCTTTAGCATTCCGCAGTACAGGAGCGGCGCGCGCCACGAAACGTGGCCGTGCGCCGTTCCGTCATCAAAAGGATTGTCATGTCCAAAGAATTTGACGTCGTCGTGATCGGCGCAGGCCCTGGCGGTTATATCGCCGCCATCCGTGCAGCGCAGCTCGGCAAGACCGTCGCATGTATCGAAAAATGGAAGAACCCGGCCGGTGCGTTGAAGCTCGGCGGCACGTGTCTGAACGTCGGTTGCATTCCGTCGAAGGCGCTGCTCGCGTCGTCGGAAGAATTTGAAAACGCATCGCATCACCTCGCGGACCACGGCATCTTGGTGGACAACGTGAAGGTGGATATCTCGAAGATGATGGCCCGCAAGGACGGCATCGTCGAGAAGATGACCAAGGGTATCGAATTCCTGTTCCGCAAGAACAAGATCACGTGGCTCAAGGGCCACGGCAAGTTCACCGGCAAGACGGACGCCGGCGTGCAGATCGAAGTAAGCGGCGAAGGCGAAACCGAAGTCGTGACGGCGAAGAACGTGATCATCGCCACGGGTTCGAAGGCGCGTCATCTGCCGGGCATTCCGGTCGACAACAAGATCGTCGCCGACAACGAAGGCGCACTGGCCTTCGACGTCGCACCGAAGAAGCTGGCCGTGATCGGCGCCGGCGTGATCGGTTTGGAACTCGGTTCAGTGTGGCGTCGTCTGGGCGCGGAAGTGACCGTGCTCGAAGCGCTGCCGGAATTCCTCGGCGCGGCTGACCAGGCGCTCGCGAAAGAAGCGGCCAAGCAGTTCAAGAAGCAGGGTCTGGACATTCAGGTCGGCGTGAAGGTCGGCGAAGTGACGACGACCGACAACAGCGTGTCGATCGCTTACACGGACAAGGACGGCAACGCGAAGACGCTCGAAGCGGATCGCCTGATCGTGTCGATCGGCCGCGTGCCGAACACCGACAATCTTGGTCTCGAAGCGATCGGCCTCAAGGCCAACGAGCGCGGCTTCATCGACGTCGACGATCACTGCGCGACGGCGGTGCCCAACGTGTACGCGATCGGTGACGTGGTGCGTGGTCCGATGCTCGCGCACAAGGCCGAAGACGAAGGCGTGCTGGTCGCCGAAATTATCGACGGTCAGAAGCCGCATATCGACTACAACTGCGTTCCGTGGGTGATCTACACCGAACCGGAAATCGCATGGGTCGGCCAGACGGAACAGCAGCTGAAGGCCGAAGGCCGCGAGATCAAGACGGGCCAGTTCCCGTTCATGGCGAACGGCCGCGCGCTCGGCATCAACAAGGCGGACGGTTTCGTCAAGATGATCGCCGACGCCAAGACCGACGAACTGCTCGGCGTGCATATCATCTCTGCAGACGCATCGGACCTGATCGCGGAAGCCGTGGTGGCGATGGAATTCAAGGCGGCGTCGGAAGACCTGGGCCGCATTTGCCATCCGCACCCGTCACTGTCGGAAGTCATGCGCGAAGCGGCACTCGCCGTCGACAAGCGCGCGCTGAACATGTAATCACGCGCACGCCTGACTGAGCACAACTCTGGCATCACCATCAAGGCGGGCGGGTTCATTCCCTCCCGCCTTTCTTTTTGCAGCAACACCATGAACGTCACCGAATACTACGAAAAAGAACTGCAGACCCGCGGTTATCAATCGGACCCCGCGCAACGCGCGGCGGTCGACCGGCTGCAGCGGTGCTACGAAGAGTGGGTCGAATACAAGTCGCGCCGCTCGAACGCGTTCAAGAAGCTGATCAATCGGCCTGACCTGCCGCGCGGCGTGTACATGTGGGGCGGCGTAGGGCGCGGCAAGAGCTTCCTGATGGACAGCTTCTACATGATCGTGCCGGTGCAGCGTAAAACGCGGTTGCACTTTCACGAGTTCATGCGCGAAGTGCATCGCGAACTGGAAGAGCTGAAAGGCCAGGCCGATCCGCTCGACGAACTCGCGCGCCGCATTGCGAAGCGCTACCGCCTGATCTGCTTCGACGAATTCCACGTGTCGGATATTGCGGATGCGATGATCCTGTACCGTCTGCTCGACAAGATGTTCGAGAACGGCGTGCAGTTCGTGATGACGTCCAACTACGATCCGGACACGCTGTATCCGGATGGTCTGCATCGCGATCGCATGCTGCCGGCCATCGAGCTGATCAAGGACAAGCTCGACGTGATCAACGTCGACGCGGGAGTCGACTACCGGCAGCGCACGCTCGCTCAGGTGGAGGTGTATCACACGCCGCTCGGCGCGGCGGCCGACAAGGCGTTGCGCGACGCGTTCTCGCGCCTCGCCGCGGTCCCCGACGAGAGCCCGATCCTGCATATCGAGAAGCGCGAGTTGAAGGCGCTGCGCCGTGCGGACGGCGTCGTTTGGTTCGACTTCGCGACGCTGTGCGGCGGCCCGCGCTCGCAGAACGATTACCTGGAACTGGCAAGCCGTTTTCACGCAGTAGTTCTCTCTAGCGTGCCGCAGATGTCGGTGCGCATGGCTTCGGAAGCGCGCCGCTTCACGTGGCTGATCGACGTGTTCTACGATCACAAGGTCAAGCTGCTGATGTCCGCCGCTGTGCCGCCCGAGCAACTGTACATGGACGGGCCGATGGCCAATGAATTCACGCGCACGGTATCGCGGATTGTCGAGATGCAGTCGAAGGAGTATCTCGACACGCCGCGACGGATCGTCGACACGTCGCTGACCTGAGAGGCTTCAGGGTGCGCATTCGCGCCGCACATCGAGCTGATTCCGGCCGGGGGATAAAGTGATACTGCCGCCGATACATTTGCAATAGATCACGCTCGGTTGCCGAACTGATTACGCCGAACGGCGCGTTTTCAAGATTCGGATTGGTCTTATGTCCCGCGTGCGCACGACAGGCTATCTTTTGTCTTGGTTCAGATAAAGGAGAAGCTATGAATCCGCACCGTGATATCACTGACGAAGAATGGCAGCGCGTCGCTCCGTTGCTTCCTGAACTGCGCCCGCGCTCCGAACTGCGTGGCCGGCCGCTTGCCAATACCCGTTCGGTACTCAACGGCGTGCTGTGGGTCATGTATAGCGGCGCAACCTGGTCCGCAATGCCGCGCAGATACCCGTCCTATCAAACCTGTCATCGCCGCTTCAAGACATGGTACGAATCCGGCGTGCTCAAACGTGTGACGGAGCAACTGCTCGGCACCGCGAGCGAGGAACTCTGCAACTTGATGGAAATGCGCATGCGCACGCACGCGAGCGCTGAACAGAAGCGTGCCGCAGCGCCAAGCGCTCCGCTCGCCGTACCTGCTGTGCCCGTTGCACCTCCGGCGTACAAGCCTGCATTGAGTAAACCGCTGCCGGTTTCGCCGTTCGCGTACGCATCGCCATTCAAGCACGCTGCATGACGACGTCGATCTGTTGGCTTCAAATGCAAAACGGCCGCGCGATAGTGATCGACGGCCGTTTCTTTTTTATATTGACCGCAGGCGCGCTTCGGCGGTGACGCTGCCCACGCACACGTTGCTGGCAGCGTCAGTAACGCTCCACAAATGATTCGCGCTGGCCCGAAAGAGGGCAGCGCTCGCATGCGTCGCGGCACTACTGCTGACGAATCCAGGTCTGCGAGCGGCCCAGCAGCGCCACGCCGATATAGCCACGCACCACCAGCTTGTTGCCACCATCTTCCAGGTGCATCTTGCACTTGTAGAGCTTGCCGTTTTCCGGGTCGAGAATCTGCCCGTGATCCCAGCCGTCGCCGTCCTTCTTCATGTCGCTGACGATGATCATGCCGAGAATCGGCTGATCCTTGCGTGCGTCGGTGCAAGCGGTGCAGCGGCGATCAGGCTGATCGTTCGTACCGAGACCCTTGATGACCTTGCCGCTCAGTTGACCGCTGCCATCCTGCGAGATCTGCACGAGCGCTTTGGGCTGGCCGGTGTGGTCGTCGATGGTTTGCCATGTGCCGACCGGCGTGTCGGTCTGCGCCATGGCCGTCACCGCGCTCGCGAGCAGCAGTCCGGCGACAGCAGCATGTTTGGCACTGCGAAGCGCCATTGCGCGAGCGCGTTGAGTGAATTGCGTCATTGTCTTCCTCCTTGATTAAAGACGGCGCGATCATGGTCGCGCGGCGTTATCGGCATCTCGGGCAGTGCCCGGACGAGGCCCGCCATGATGTCCTGGTATTGCCTCTCAGGTCTGGCTTCGGCTCACGTGATTTGCATCGCGCGGCATGCATGCGTGCGTGCCGCCAGTTGCATCGTCAGCGCAGAATACGCGAAAGTGCGCGGGTCGTTTGATAGTGCACCCTCTAATCAGGGCACGGCACTTTCAACCCGCATCAATTCAACTGGTACGAGAATATCGCGTTGATACGCGGGCTGCGCGACGCGCTTTCCACCGGTGCGTCGCCGGCCGCCATCGCCACCGACAGATCCAGGCTGCAGTACTTCGCATCCGAGATCCGGAAGCCGAACGCGATCGACGACAGTTTCGACGACGACAGCGTACCCACATGCCGATAGACGCGCGCAATCTCGAACGAGATCTACGGCGTGAACATGCGCAGATCCGTGAAACCCTGCCCGAACGCGCGGTTGACTTTGAACATCGCGCCCCAGCCCGAATCGCCTGACGCTTCGCCCGATTGATAACTCTACGCGAAACGCTGCGCACCAGAGGAGATTCGCTCCGACATCGGACATCGCGATCTTGCCCGAGTGCGCCGCGCAGCGGTCGTCGCTCGCGATCTTCAGCTCGCCGGTGATCGACAGCGGCGCGCTGATCCTCCGCGACTGGCAGGCCGCGCACGGTATCCCGGTGGTGTGGGTGGGCGCCGCGCGACCACGACCCGGCCATGTACCCGTCGGAGTATTCGCACATCCTGCCGCTCGACTACACCTGCGCCGAGCTGCGCGGCATGGCGATGAAGCTGGTGCTGCAGATGCGCACGCACAGCGCGAAGACGCACGAGTCCGACGCGATGATCGCCAACTCGGAATGCATGCAGGCGCTGCCGCACGAGGCCGACACCTTCGACTGCGACACGAGCGTGCTGGTGCACGGTGAAACAGGCGTCGGCACGGAGCGCATCGCGTAACTGCTGCACGAAAAACATCGCCGCCACGGGCAAGGCGCGTTCGTCGCGGTGAACTGCGGCGCAATTCCGGACGCCCTGTTCGAGTCGCTCTTCTTCGACCACGCCAAAGGCTCGTTCAGGGGCGCGGTAGTCGTGCACAAGGCCTACGTCGAGCAGGCCGACGGCGGCACGCTGTTCCTCGACGAAATCGGCGATCTGCCGCTGTATCAGCAAGTCAAGCTGTTGCGCGTTCTTGCACACAGCGCCGTCACGCGGATCGGCTCGGCCACGCCGGCAAAGCTCGATTTCCGGCGGGTGCCGGCGACCAACGAGCATCTGCCGCAACTGGTGGAGGACGGCACGGTCCGCGCCGACCTGTACTAGCGGCTCGCGGTGATCGAGTTGAAGATTTCGTCGCTGGAAGTGCTGGGCGCGGTCGACAAGATTGCGATCTTCAAGGCGTTCATCGCGCTGGAGGTCGGCGCCGAGCGCCTGTCCGCGTTGCCGGACCTGCCGGACTGGCTCACCGATGCGGTCGCCGATAGCTATTTTCCCGGCGACGTGCGCAACCTGGCCAAGCGAATCGGCGTGACAGTGCGCCCGCTTGGCGTGCGGGACGCGGCGCGGCTGCAGCACCTGCTGGCGGTGGCACGCTCCAGTCAGCCGATGCCGGCGGCCGAGAGCGCGGCCGAAGTGCTGGTGTACCGCAGCAAATGGGACATGGCCGAGCGCAGCCGCCTGCTGGTCGCGGTCGATGCCAATGGCTGGCGCCGCCAGAACACGGCGCTTTATCCCGGCATCAGCCGCAAGGTTCTGGGGGAGAAAAATGCGCAAATACCAAATTTTTGACGAAAAGCCCGAAACCCGCGAAAGTGAGTAATAATTAGCCGTTTCTACTAAAACAAAAACTGTTCAAGCAGGAATTACATGGACCAAAAGTCGAAGCTGCGGCAGATTGCTCTCGCCGCATTCATCGCAGTGGGAGCCGTGCAAGGTGCGAATGCTCAGGCTCTGCAGGACAGTAGCGTCGCAAGCGCTGGCGTCGTTTCCCAGCCCGGCACGAGCACCGCGCTACCAGCCACCGCGCAGACCGCGCAGACCGGGCAGACCGGGCAGGCGGAGACCACCGCACTGACCCCGGACGAAAACCGGCAATCCGCCGCGGGCAACGTGGCGGAATTGCAGCAGATGATCCACGGGTCGGATCTCAGCGAACTGCGCACCACCTACAACGGCAGCTACGGGGCGAGCCTGTTGTTTTACGGCAAGGAAATGACGTACTACGTCGCGCTGTTCCAGCAAAAGAATTTCTGGCGCGTGATCAAGACGCAGGACGCCGCGCGCGCCGACATGATTTACAAGGACTTCGTGCGTCAGACGGTGCAACTGTCGGATGTCGAGATTCGCCGCACGCAGCTCGAAGCGCAGAAGGCGTTCACGCAGCGGATGATCGCGTTGTCGCAGGACCGCGCGAACCGCTTGCAGGCCGACCTCGATGTCGCGCGGCAGCAGCAGAGCATCGTTGCGACCCAGCAGCAGGAGAAGCATGCCGAAGCCACGGCGCTCGCTCAGCAGAAGCTTGCCGCGCAGGATCAGTTGCGCGTGGCCCAGCGCCAGGTGCGCGAGCTCCAGCGCCAACTGGAGAGCGGCCTGCCTTCGCATTGAGTGCGATGGCTTGAGGTTCGTCGGGCGGGGAGGGCGGAGCGGGGAAGCGCCGCGTGATTCACTGACAGTCCGCGGTGGTTGCAGGGCACGACGGCCGCGGCCATGCTGATGCGGTAGTGCCTTTGCCGCCCACGCTGGTGCTGGGCACATACGCTGCCAACGCCGCTATCTGGCTGGCGGCCTTGGTCAGCGATCTTTGCGGTGCTGTCCGCGTTCGCCGGTCCGCGTTTGTCCGGCAAGCCGGATTCTCGCGCGGCTATCTGCATTGCCATCGCACGCCGGTTTTCCGCTCCAACGTCGCATGTTCCGCACGAGCAGTGACGGCGACCATTCTCCGATTTTCCAAACTCGTTCGCGTTGCCGCCATACAGTGGCGAAACCAGCCGTCATCACCTGCGCTAAGGCCGCTTCTTTCCCTCTGGTGACGCCGTCTTCACCGCCGCATGGGGATCTGTCATATCGACGGCAATCGGGTCGCTAGCGGGGAAGCTTTCCTCGAGCGCCTCGTCGAGACGGCTCTCGACCGATTCAATCGACGCCCGCGCCGCCGCGGACTTGATTCCCGGCTGCATGCCGGGCTGGGATACGGGGGGCTTCCTGATGGTCATGACGCGCTCCGCTAAAAGAGAGTTCACTATTCAGCATAGCGCATGGCGGACCTGATCGAGGGTCGGCCGAATGGCTCTAGCGCGCAGCGCGAGCGTCGCCTTTCGAGGCCACAAGCATGGCGCTAGCGGCAGCCAGCACCTAACGCCACAGCGCCATTTGAATTCCGCGCCGTCACCTCGTTTTCCGTGTGTCGCCAGGCAGCGAAGCGGAAAAACACAAACTGTCGCAAGCCACAAGCCACAAGCCACAAGCCACAAGCCACAAGCCACAAGCCACAAGCCACAAGCCACAAGCCACAAGCCACAAGCCACAAGCGGCGGCGGACCGCATCGCGCGGACCGACGTCCGCCTCGCTCGGAAGAGAGCGCAACAGCACTGGCCAATCACGAGGCAGCGAACAACATGGACCGGAAAAAACCTGCGCGCGTGATCGCGTCACACGTGGTAGAAGCAGAGCTGGAACATCTGGAGTGGGCAACAAGGCAACCGGCGCTGCGCACGCTGGATTCCGGCTATTGGCGGCGCCGCGTGCTGGCGGTCAAAGGGGGATTCGAGCTGACTGAGCAGCGGGTGATGCAACTGGAGAAGATCTTGCAGCGGCTCGGCAAGCCGGTGACGTAGCCGAGCGCCGCGACGGCCGCTTATTCGTTGCCGTTGTTGCCGCCATTGTTCCCGGGGCTGCCGCTGCCGCCATGATTGCCGCCGCCGTGGTTGCCGTCGCCGCCCGTGCCGAACAGACGCCGGCGGCGCGTGACGACTACGGGGCCGTCGGACGTGCCGCTGCCGCGCTCGGACGATGAACGGTCCGTGGACGGCGCCCCGTACGACTCGCGCGGTTCACGCGGTTCGCGCGGCTCACGATGGTCGCGCGGTTCACGCGAGCCGTGCGGACCACGTGTGTTGTGCTCGCCATGCGACGGACGCCCCGCGCGCGGCGCCGGACGTGTGCCGGTGTCGAGCTGGATCGTGGAGATCGCACGCTTGTAGATGCCTTGCAGACCGACGGGCGTGCGCAGCATCACCAGGTACTGATCGAACGACTCGATGCACCCCGTCAGGCGAATGCCGTTGACGAGGTAGATCTCAACGCGCTTTCGTTCTTTGCGCGCAGCGTTCATGAAATCGTTTTGCGGGTGCGATTCTGCGGATGCCATGGACAATTCAGGTTAGAAAGACGGTGGTTCGCCGCAATTCTACCCTGTGTGGGGCGGAACGAGTCGGCGGCCCGAACTGCGTCCACTATAACGGCTTGTGAGCGCATAAGCATCTGATAACTCTTGACTGTAACGTTGAGTTACGAATCTGCTGGGCTATGGCGGTTTCTTCCGCATCACCCCGGGCATCATCCACGCATTCACCCGGCATTCCCGGCGCGGATGGCGGAAAAGGATAGGTGTGCGAGCCCTTTGCGCGGAATAAATCCCGCTGCGCCCGCGTTAAGTCATACATGGCTGCGTCGCAATTCCGCGCGCGGCCGGATCGGGGCGGTGGCCAGCTAGCGCCGGACGCTCCAAAGGAGATTCGCCATGAAAGCATCCCGTATTCTGTCCGCCGTCTTCATGTTGCTCGCGCTTGCGCTCGGGTCGCTCGCAACCGGCGGTTGCACGTCCGCGACCGACAGCGGCGCGTCAGGCAGCAGCGGCACCAGCAGCGGCGGTGGCGGCTACTGAGTTTCCGCTCACAAGGTGAGCTTCGAAGCGGATGTGATCGCGTGGCTCCCGCAGTTGCGCCGCTATGCGCGCGCGCTGACGGGCGACCGCGCGTGGGCCGACGATCTCGTGCAGGATACGGCCGAGCGTGCGCTCGCGCGCTGGTCGGCGTTCCGGCCCAACAGCAATCTGCGCGCGTGGCTTCTGACGATCCTGCGGCATCTTTATATCGATCAGCTCCGCGGCCGCCGCGAAATCGCCGTCGATGACGAAAGCGCGCCGTGGCGCAATCTGGAGGCGCCGCAAGCAGAAGTCGACGGTCTGATGCTGCGCGACCTGCAGCGCGCGTTGTACTGTTTGCCGGTCGAGCAGCGTGAAGTGCTGCTGCTCGTCTGCGTGGAAGAACTGTCTTATCAGGAAGCGTCGAAGGCGCTCGGCGTGCCGATAGGCACGGTGATGTCGCGCCTGTCGCGCGCGCGTGAGCGTATGCGCGTGCTGCTGACGGAGGGGCCGGCGCATGGGCCAACCCAAGGCCCAACGCGCAAGTCTCCGCCGTTGAAAGTGGTGAGAAACCAGCAATGAACAACGACGACTACGATCCCGGCTTGCCCGAAGGGCTCGATCTGCGAGCGCTGTCGGCGTTTGTCGACGGCGAATTGCCGCACGCGCAGCACGCCGCGATCGAGGCGCAGCTGGAGCAGTATCCGCAGGCCGCCGCGCGGGTGGCCGCGTGGCGCGCGCAGAAAACCGCGCTGCGCGCGCTGTGCGGCGCGCCGCAGCGCAGCGCGCGCGCTGATTTCGACGAGCGTCACGACGACCCCGAGCGCGACGCCGCGGACGAACCCGCCTTCATCGTGGTGCGCCGCAGCCCGCCGTGGTGGCAACGCGTGGGCCTCGCCGCTTGCTGGCTCGCGGTCGGCGCGGGGCTTGCGCTGGCGGTGGGGCCGCTCGCGCCGCGCCTGACGGGCGGCAAGTGGGGCGGCGCATGGGGTGGCGCGGGCAGCCAGCCGCCGAGCTTCGCGCAGCGTGCGGACATCGCCTACGCGGTGTACACGCCGGAGCGGCGTCATCCGGTGGAAGTCGCCGCGAGCGAAGAAGAGCATCTGATCAACTGGCTGTCCAAGCGGCTGAACCGTCCGCTGTCGGTGCCGTCGTTGCAGGAATATGGGTATTCGCTGGTGGGTGGACGGCTGTTGCCCGGCGAGGCGGGACCGGCCGCGCAGTTCATGTACGAGAACAGCACGGGCGTGCGCCTCACGTTGTACGTCACCGGCATTGCGCGCGACGAAACCGCGTTCCGCCTGTTCCGCGACGGCAACCGGCGCACCTTCTACTGGGTCAACGACGGCATGGGCTATGCGTTGTCCGGGTCGATCGCGGAAGGCAAGCTGCGCTCGATCGCAATCGACGTGTGCAGCGCGCTCGGCGGCAAGCCGGAAGCGTGGCAGTAGCGGGCGAGCACACCGAGCCACGGGAACGCGCCGGCGCAAAATACACAGGCTCATACGCCGCGCGCCTTTCATCCACAGGAGGAAAATTCATTGCCCTCGAGCGTCCCGCCCAGACTCTCCGCCGCTCAATTCGATCGCGCGCTCGCCGCATGGCGGGCGATTGTCGGCGACGAGCACGTGGTGACTTCGACCTCAGGGCTCGCAGCCTATCTTGATCCGTTCGCGCCCGGCGAGCCCGCGGCGTTTTCAGCGAGCGCTGCGCTGCTGCCCGGCTCGGTCGACGAGATTCGCGCGGTGCTGCGCGTCGCCAATCAATACCGGATTCCGTTGTGGACCGTCTCGACCGGCCGCAACTTCGCGTACGGCGGTGCCGCGCCGCGTCTCGCGGGATCGGTCGTGCTCGATCTGCAGAGGATGAACCGTATCATCGAAGTCAACGAGACGCTCGCGTACGCGCTGGTCGAACCGGGCGTCAGCTACTTCGATCTGTATGCGCATCTGCGCGACAAAGGCTACAAGCTGTGGGTCGATCCGCCCGCGGCCGGCTGGGGCAGCGTGGTCGGCAACACGCTCGAACGCGGCTTCGGCTACACCGCGTACGGCGATCATGCGGCGACACAGTGCGGGATGGAAGTGGTGCTCGCCAACGGCGACGTGCTGCGCACCGGCATGGGCGGCATCGAGATCGGCACCGCATGGCAGTTGTATCAGCCGGGTTACGGCCCTTCGTTCGATTCGATGTTCATGCAGTCGAATTACGGCATCGTCACCAAGCTGGGGGTCTGGCTGATGCCCGCGCCGCCCGCGTATCTGCTCGGCGAAATCCAGTTTCGCCACGAGGCCGATCTCGAAGCGATCGTGGACATTCTGCGGCCGTTGCGGCTCGACGAGACGATCCGCAATCGCGCGGTGATCGAAGGCGGCTTGCGCCGCGCGGCGGGTTTGTCGGCGCGCAGGCAGTGGTACGAAGGCCCAGGCGCGATGCCGGAAAGCGCGGTCGCCGCAATGCTCGACAAGCTGAACGTCGGCCGCTGGAATCTGCATTTCGCGCTCTACGGCACGCCCGAACTGATCGACGCGCGCCACGCGATCGTGCAGCGCGCGTTCGCCCACGTGCCGCAGGCGCGGTTTTTCGCCGCGCGTTATGCGGGCGATGCGCAGCCAACCGGCGGCGGCGACCGCAACCTCGCCGGCATTCCCGCGATGAGCGCGTTCCGCATGCTCGACTGGCGTGGCGGCGCGGGCGCGCACGTGGACTTCGCGCCGGTGTGCCCGGCGACCGGGCGCGACGCGTTGCGCCAGTACACCATGGTCAAGACGCGCGCGGCGGAATACGGCTTCGATTACTACGGCGGATTCACGGCGGGCGAGCGTCATCTGCATCACATCTTCGCGGCGATCTTCGACCGCGACGACGCGGACCAGGTCGAGCAGGCGGGCGCGTTGCTGCGTTCGCTGATGAGCGATGCGCGCGCGGCGGGGTACGGCGAGTATCGCGCGCATCTCGCGTACATGGATTTTGCGGCGGCTCAATACAGCTTCAACGATGGCGCGTTGCTGCGGCTGTCGGAAACGATCAAGGACGCGCTCGACCCGAACGGCATTCTCGCGCCGGGCAAGCAGGGCATCTGGCCGGCGGCATGGCGCGACCGGCGCGGGTACACGTGAACGCGGACAACGCGCGCGGTTCGCGCTATAGCGACAGGAGTCATTCATGGACCGACGCACCTTCATGATGACCGGAGCATGGTGGTCGAGCGTGGCCGGCGGCGCGTGGCCGTGGCTTGCGCAAGCGGCAACGCGTGAGGGCACGCTCGCGATCTTCGACTCGACGCTCGCGAGCGGGCCGTCGTTCGCGCGCTATGCCGCGCAACTTAAGCTGCCGACGTTCGAAACCGGTGGCGACATCGGCGCGCTGTGGTACACGACGCTTGCGCCGCTTCTAAGCCGGACATCCAGCCCGACCTCCGCGCCAATCCCGCCTGCGCTGATCGGCCTCACGCGCGCGTCCGACTACTTCGTGCTCGGCGAACTTGTGACCCGTGCGGGGCATCTGCTGGCCGCACACAGCCACGACCCGCGCACGGGCTCAACGGCACAACAGGCGCACGTCGTCTTCGCGTTCACGCCGCGCCTTTCACGCGACGACCACAGTGGAAACTAGAACTTGTACGCCTTGTTCTCAGGGTTGAAGGTGGCGTCGTCGAAAGTCTTCGGCGTGATGGTTTCGAACACGATCCGCTCGAACAGCTTGCCGTCGTTGTCATAAGACTCGACGGTGCGGAAGTACGGATGCCGCAGATCGAGCCCGAGCGTTTCCTTCTTCGCGTAGAACTGCGGCTGACCGGTCGGCGTTTCGAATGTGAAGGCCACCACGCGCACGCCGTCGATCGTTTTGACTTCCACCTGGGTCGAGCGCGGCAAGCCGGCCTCGATGTATTTCTTGCCCTCGCTGAGGTACTGATTCGCGATGTACTCGGTGCCCAGATCGCGCACGTCGTGGTTCGATTGCGAGCGCGCGAGCGCGCCGTTCAGCGAGGTCCACAACGGCATCACGTTCATCAGGCCGCCCATGTGGCCGTACATTTCGTCAGGCCGTTTGGACTCGTCGTAGATGACTTCCTGGCCCGCGCGCGCGCCGTCGGGCAGCCACTTCGCGTAGATCCGCAGCGGGTCGTGCGCGAGCCGCACCAGCATGTGATCGGGCTTGTCGGGCCACTGGCCGTGAATACGCTCTGAACGCGACATGGTGAACTCGTACGACGCGTAGCCGTTCGGCCCTTCCTTGATGTAGCGCGGCAGCGCGAGCGGATCGAGCGACTGGAACAGCGCGACCAGTTGCGCGTCGCCGAGCTTTTCCAGCGTGCCGCTGCGTTGCGCGGCGCGCAGCCATTTGACCTGCTGATCCAGCTTGAGCTTGCCGACCTGCGCGGGCGGCGTGGTAGGCGCCTTGACGGCGCTCGCGGCATCGAGCGGGGGCGGGGCGTCGTCGTTCTGCGCGAACGCCGTTGGCGCGGCGACGATGGCCGCGCCGGCCAGCAGCGCGCCGATCAGCAGTCCCTGTGGCGACAGCGCGCGCCATGACGCGGCGGCGCGTACCGCAATCTTGACGATCCCGACGACCCCAACGGCGCGCACGAAAGCCGGCGATCGGCGCGAGCGTGCTGACACGCGGTGCTTCATCGAGTTCTCCGGAAGGTGACGCGAAGCGCATTGCCTGTCAGGCAGACTTTTGCTTTGCGAGTTCCTCGTCGCGCAACGCGCGGCGCAGAATCTTGCCGACGTTGGTTTGCGGCAGCTCGTCGCGGAACTCCACCAGCTTCGGCACCTTGTAGCCAGTCAGATTCTTGCGGCAATGGGCGATCACCTGCTCGGCGGTCAGCGCCGGGTTGCGCCTGACGACGAACACCTTCACCCGTTCGCCCTGTGCCGCGTCGGGCACGCCGATTGCGGCCACTTCGCGCACGTCAGGATGCGCGGCGATCACGTCCTCGATTTCATTCGGATACACGTTGAAGCCCGACACGATGATCATGTCCTTCTTGCGGTCGATCAGGCGGATGAAGCCGCGCGAGTCCATCACGCCGATGTCGCCGGTGGCGAGCCAGCCGTCGTCGTCGATTGCCCTGGCGGTTTCTTCAGGGCGGTTCCAGTAGCCTTTCATCACCTGCGGGCCCTTCACGCACAGTTCGCCCGCTTCGCCGATGTTGGCCCAACTGCCGTCGTCCCTCCTGAAGCGCACGTGCGTGGACGGCGCGGGCAAGCCGATCGAGCCTTCGAAGTCGCGCATGTTGCTCAGGTCGACCGGGTTCATCGACACGATCGGCGAGCATTCGGTCAACCCATAACCTTCGATGATCGGCTTGCCGGTGACGGCCTTGAAACGGTCGGCCACCGCCTTCTGCGTTGCCATGCCGCCCGCCATCGCGAGCTTGAGGTTCGAGAAGTCGCGCTTGCAGAATTCCTCGTTGTCGAGAAACGCGTTGTAGAGCGTGTTGACCGCCGTCATGCCGGTGAACTTCTCGTGACGGATGATCATCATTACCCGCTTCATGTCGCGCGGATTGGCGATCAGGATATTGCGCCCGCCGAGCCCCATGAAGATCAGCGCGTTCACGGTCAGCGAATAGATGTGATAGAGCGGCAGCGGCGTGAGGACCGTTTCTGCTTCGCCGTTCAACTGGCGCTCGGCCCACGCCTTCGCCTGCAGCAGATTGGCGATCATGTTCCGGTGCGTGAGCATCGCGCCTTTTGCGACGCCGGTGGTGCCGCCCGTGTACTGCAGGAGCGCGATGTCCTCGTGCGTGGCGCGCACGGGCGTCAACGGCAGCGAGTAACCGGCCGACAGCGCGTCGAGCAGTGGCTCCGCTTGCGGCAGCTTGTACGCGGGGACCATCTTCTTCACGTGGCGCAACATGAAATTGAGCAGACGTCCCTTCGGATTCAGACCGTCGGCCAGCAGATCGCCGAGACCCGTCACGATGACGTTCTTCACCTTGGTGCCCGGTAGCGCGTCTTCGACGGTCTTTGCGAAGTTCTCGAACACGATGATGGTTTGCGCGCCGCTGTCCTTCAGCTGATGCGCGAGCTCGCGCACCGTATAGAGCGGATTCACGTTGACTACCACCGCGCCCGCTTTCAGCACGCCGAAGAGCGACACCGGATACTGGAACGTATTCGGCAGCATGATCGCGACGCGCTCGCCGGGCTTCACGCCGATGCTCTGCAAATACGCGGCGAACGCGGTGGCCTTGCGGCCCAGTTCGCCGTAAGTCAGATTCGCGCCGACGCTCACATACGCGACGCGCTCGCGGAACCGCGCGATGCATTCGTCGAAGAACTGCACGAGCGATTCGTATTGCGTGACATCGATGTCATGCGGCACGTCCGCCGGATACGACGCGTACCAGATGCCGTCGGTGTTGGGCGCGGGCTGCGGTGCGGGGTTCGACGCGGCGTTCGCCGCCGCGGCGGAACCGGCGGCCGGCGGGAGCGGGGCTTGAGTAGGCTGGATCATCGGTCGTCTCCTGAAGCCGTGGCTTCATCTGTTTGTGTGCTGGTTTGGCGGCCAGTCGCCAAAGCAGGCAAAGCGTGTGTTGCAGCCGCGCGTCGAGCAAACCCTTCAATCAGGCGAACGCGAAAACGGCTGCCACTCTCAGCGTTCCAGAATCGCGACCACTCCCTGGCCGCCTGCCGCGCAGATCGAGATCAGCCCGCGCGCGGTGCCGGCCGGTTTATCGAGTTGCGCGAGCATCTTCGCGAGGCCGGCGACGATGCGTCCGCCCGTCGCCGCAAATGGATGGCCGGTGGCGAGCGAGCTGCCGTTCACGTTCAGCTTCGCGCGGTCGATCGCGCCGAGCGGGCCCGGCAAGCCGAGCTGCGTGCGGCAATATTCGTCATCCTGCCACGCCGCGAGCGTGCATAACACCTGGGCCGCGAAGGCTTCGTGGATTTCGTACAGATCGAAGTCCTGCAACGTGAGGCCGGCGCGCGCCAGCATGCGCGGCACCGCGTAGGCGGGCGCCATCAGCAGGCCTTCTTTCTTGTCGAAAAAGTCGACCGCGGCCGTCTCCGACCCGCTCAGGTACGCAAGCACCGGCAGCCCGCGTCGGGCCGCCCATTCTTCGCTCGCGAGCAGCACGGCGGACGCGCCGTCGGTGAGCGGCGTCGAGTTGCCGGCGGTCAGCGTGCCGGCGTCGCGGTCGAACACCGGCTTCAGGCCCGCGAGTTTTTCGAGCGTCAGATCGGCGCGCAGGTTGTTGTCGCGCGCGAGGCCCCGGTACGGTGTCATCAGGTCGTTGACGAAGCCGCGTGCGTAGGCGTCGGCGAGCTTGCGATGGCTCTCCCGGGCGAGTACGTCCTGCGCCTCGCGCGAGATGTTCCAGCGCTTGGCCATCAGCTCGCAGTGCTCGCCCATCGAGAGCCCGGTGCGCGGCTCGACGTTGCGCGGCAGCAGCGGCTTGAAGAACATGCCGGGCCGCAGCCTGGTCAGCACGCCGACGCGCTGCCCGGCGCTTTTGCTGCGATTCGCTTCGAGCAGGATCTGGCGCATCTTTTCGTTGACGCCGATCGGCGCATCCGAGGCCGTGTCGACGCCGCCCGCGATGCCCACGTCGATCTGCCCGAGCGCGATCTTGTTGGCGACGAGGATCGCCGCTTCGAGGCCGGTGCCGCAGGCTTGCTGCACGTCGTACGCAGGCGTTTCCCTGGCGAGCGTGGTGGAGAGCACGGCTTCGCGCGTCAGATTGAAGTCGCGCGAATGCTTGATGACGGCGCCCGCCGCGACCTCGCCCAGACGTTCGCCATGCAGGTTGTAGCGGTCGATCAGCCCTTGCAGCGTGAAGGTCAGCATGTCCTGATTCGACGCGGTCGCGTAGGCGGTATTCGAGCGGGCAAACGGTATCCGGTTGCCCCCGACGATGGCGACGCGGCGCACGGCGGGTAGCGGGTTGGACATGCTCGGCTCCTTGGGTCGTTCGCTGTTCAAGTGGTGTGATTCGTGCGGGCGGGGTCCCACGCTCTGATGCAACAACGTCCGCGGGGCGGCATGAATTCCAGACGGCGATAACCGCGCGCCGACTTCATTGCAGCCTCCACTGCATGCGGCCGCGCAAATGCGGCTTGTCTCCGGCGATGTCGCGCACCTCGATATCGCGTTCGATCAGCGACGGCGACGCGCTCCACAACGACGCCTCGCCCGGCAGCAGCAGCGGTGTTTTGAATTCGGCGCTGAGCGACGCTTCGGCCAGCGGCTTGGGCGGTTGCAGCGCGGACGCGGCGCGCGCGAGTGTCCACATGCCGTGCGCGATCGCGCGCGGAAAACCGAACGCCTTCGCCGACAGCGCGGTGAGATGGATCGGGTTGTAGTCGCCCGACACGCTCGCGTAGTCGCGGCCCAGTTGCGGCGCGAGCTGCCAGCGCGAAATGCGCTGCAGCGCGGCGGGGCCGAGTTCGAGCGGATCGAGCGCGCTGCCGCTCGCCGGCACCGCGCGTTTCAGATAGACGCTGTCGCCGTCCCACACAGCCTCGCCGCGCCGGTACATGCGCGTATGCAGCACGAACGCCTGGCCTTTGTCGTGACGCAGCAGCGCGCCGAATTCCACCTCGATGCGCAGCATGTCCTTGTACGCGAGCGGCCGGCGCAGCCGCACGTGGTTGGCCAGATGCACGAGCCCGAGCGCCGGCCACGGAAAGGCCGGATCGGTCAGCATCAGCAGATGCAGCGGGAACGCGAGCAGATGCGGATAGGTGAGCGGCACGCCGTGCTCGGGAATGAAGCCGCACACGCGTGCATAACGCCAGACCGGCCCCGGCTCGAGCGCGACGGCGGGGCGCACGAGGCGCAGCGGCGGCAACTGCGGCTGATGCGTTTGGCGGGGCCGCTTGACGATGCCCGTCAACGCGCGCGCATAGAGCTTCGCCGGTGCCGGCAAGGTTTCGATGACGAGGGTCTTCGGCCGCACCGCGTCGGCCCGCGCCGCGCTCGCCGCCCCGCTGCCGAACGGATCGCCTGGTTCGCGCATGCTCATGCTCCAATCAGGCTTTGTCCGCACACGCGCACGACCTGGCCCGTGATGCCCGCCGATCCCGGATGCGCGAGCCACGCGATGGTCTGCGCGACGTCGACCGGCTGGCCGCCCTGGCTCATCGAGTTCATGCGGCGGCCGACTTCGCGGATCGCGAGCGGAATCTTCGCGGTCATCTGCGTTTCGATGAAACCGGGCGCGACCGCGTTGATCGTGATGCCGCGCGCGCGCAGAGACGGCGCCATGCTTTGCACCCGGCCTATCACGCCGGCCTTCGAGGTGGCGTAATTGGTCTGGCCGCGATTGCCCGCAATGCCGCTGATCGACGACACACCGATGATGCGGCCGCCGTCGCGCAGGATGCCGGCGCCGAGCAGCGCATCGTCGATCCGTTCCTGTGCGCTGAGATTGATGTCGATCACGCTGTGCCATGCGGCGTCGGTCATCTTCGCGATGGTCTTGTCCTTCGTGATGCCGGCGTTGTGCACGACGATGTCGACGCCCAGTTCGTCTAGCGCCGCGGCGATCTGCGCGGCGGCTTCCGGTGCGGCGATATCGAACGCGAGCGCGGTGCCGTTCAGCTGACGCATCGTTGCGTCGAGCGCTTCGCGCGCCGACGGGATGTCGATGCCGATCACGTGCGCGCCCTCGGCGGCCAGCACGCTCGCAATCGACGCGCCGATGCCGCGCGCGGCGCCCGTCACGACCGCGCGCCGGCCCGCGAGCGGCTGCGCCCAGTCGAATGCGGGCGATGCGTGAGCGTCGGCCGGGTTGCCAGCGCCGCCCGCGTCGATGCTCACCACCTGTCCCGACACATATGCCGAACGCGGCGACAGAAAGAAGCGCAGCGTCGCTTCGACGCCGCTTTCCGCGCCCTGCGCGACATACACGAGATTCGCCGTGCTGCCGCGTCCCGCTTCCTTGCCGAGCGAGCGCGTCAGGCCTTCGAGCGCGCGCTGCGCAGTCGATTGGCGCGGGCTCGCGCAGGCCTGCGGCGGCCGTCCCAGTACGACGATGCGGCCGCACTTGCCGAGCGAGCGCAGCGTGTCGTGAAAGAACTGATAGAGCGGCGCGAGCTGGCTGCTGTCCTCGATTCCGCTCGCGTCGAACAACAGTGCGGCGAGCTTGCCTGGCGAGCCGGGCTCCGCCGCTTCGAAGCGGCCAGTCATCAGACCGTGGCGAGTGGCGAGCGACACCCACAGGCCAGCGCTCTCGTGCGCGACGCTCGTCACGCCGATGCTCGCCACCAGATTCGCGAGCGCGTCGAACAGACGAGGCTCGCGCCCCCCGCCGATCGCCACCAGCCCCTCGAACTCCGGCCGGTCCGCGCGATAGCGGCGCAGCACCTCGGGCCTGGGCAGGCCGAGCGAGCGTGCGAGGCGCGCGCCGAACGGCGAGTTGACGAACTTCAGATAAGAGTCGTTCATATTGTTGTTTGCTCCGCTGGCCGGACGTGTGTCAGTGTGCACTGAGTTGAGCGCATCCGGTACGCCTCGCCACCAGGTTTTTCGCGCGCCAACCGGACTCAGGCCGCGAGTTCCAGCGCGCGGTCGAGCGCCTCCTTGCGTTTTTGCAGCCCGGCCAGCATGTCGAAGTCGGCCGGGAAGTCGTCGACCTTCACGACTTGCGCGCCATAGCGTGCGTAGTCGTCGAGCACGCGGCGCTCGTCGGCGTCGATCAGGCCTTGCTGCTGGGCCGCGTCGGTCCACGCGGCGAGCTCTGCGAGGCTTTGCGGCATCGGCGCGAGCAGGCCTTGTCTGACCGCGTCGCGCAGCTTCTGGTCGATCTGCGTGAAGCGCGGGTTCAGCTCGAACACCAGCTCGCCGTAGCCGAGCGCGTCGACATCCGGATGCGGCACATACGAGTCGGACACCAGACGCTCGCGCGCCGCGCCAGGCGTTTGCATCAGCTCGGCGATGTCGCTGCCGAGGCGGTCCGACGGTTCCCGGTACGGCAGGCCGAACGGGAACGCGAGCGAGCGCACGAGGCCGGCGGCGAGCCGGTTCGGGTAATTCGCAAGCACGCCGTCGAGCGCGTGCTGCGCCTTGTACAGCGCATCCTCGACGCCCCAGCGCACGAGCGGCAGATCGGCCTCCTGACGGCCTTCGTCTTCGAAGCGCTTGAGCGTCGCCGAGATCAGGTACAACTGGGACAGCACGTCGCCGAGCCGGCCGGAGAGGCGCTCGCGGCGTTTCAGATCGCCGCCGAGCACGAACATCGAGACGTCGGCGAGCAGCGCGAAGGCGGTCGACACGCGCGTGGCCGCGCGATAGTACCCATGCAGCGGCGCAGACGCCGTGCGCGGTTTTGCGATCAGAACGCCGCCTGTGATGCCGTACACGAAGCTGCGCACGACGTTGGAGAGCGTGAAGCTCACATGACCGAAGAACGCCTCGTCGAAATCGCGCAGCGCCTTGGCATGATCGGCCTCGCGCGTCGCGGCCATTTCCTTCAGCACATACGGATGACAGCGGATCGCGCCCTGGCCGAAGATGATCAGGCCGCGCGTGAGAATGTTCGCGCCTTCCACGGTGATCGAGATCGGCACCTGCTGATAGGCGCGCGCGAGAAAGTTCGACGGCCCCATGCAGATGCCCTTGCCGGCCGAGACGTCCATGCCGTCGTTGATGACCGTGCGGGCCCGTTCGGTGATGTGATACTTGGCGATCGCCGAAATGACCGATGGCTTTTCGCCGAGGTCCACCGCCTGCGCGGACAGGCGGCGCGCGGCGTCCATCACGTACAGATTGCCGCCCATGCGGCCGAGCGCTTCCTGCACGCCTTCGAACTTGCCGACGGCGGTGCGGAACTGGCGGCGAATCGCGGCGTACGCGCCAGTGCCGCGCACCGCGAGCTTCGCCATCCCGACATTCGACGACGGCAGCGAAATCGCGCGGCCTGCCGCGAGGCATTCCATCAGCATGCGCCAGCCGTTGCCGACCTGCGCGCGCCCGCCGATCACCCAGTCGAGCGGAATGAACACGTCCTTGCCCGAGTTCGGGCCGTTCTGGAACACCGCGTTCAGCGGCCAGTGACGGCGGCCGATGTTCACACCCGGATGATCGGTCGGAATCAGCGCGCAGGTGATGCCCGGCTCGTCGTTCGAGCCGAGCAGGTGGTCCGGATCGAGCGCGCGGAACGCGAGGCCGAGCACGGTCGCGATCGGCCCGAGCGTGATGTAGCGCTTGTCCCACGTGACGCGAAAGCCTAGCGTCTCGCGGCCTTCGAAGCTGCCCTTGCAGACGATGCCGAGGTCCGGAATCGCCGCCGCGTCGGAACCGGCGTAAGGGCTCGTCAACGCGAAGCAGGGGATTTCGTCGCCGCACGCAAGACGCGGCAGGTAGTGGTTCTTCTGCTCGTCGGTGCCGTAGTGCATCAGCAGTTCGGCGGGGCCGAGCGAGTTCGGCACCATCACCGACACGGCGGCGGCCGAGCAGCGCGTGGCGAGCTTCATGATGACCTGCGAATGGGCGTACGCGGAGAACTGCTTGCCGCCGTACTGCTTCGGAATGATCATGCCGAGAAAGCCGCGCTCCTTGATGAACTGCCAGGTGGCCGGCGACAGGTCCTGCCAGACCATGGTGGTTTCCCAGTCGTTCGCGAGATCGCACAGCTGCTCGCATTCGACGTCGAGGAATGCCTGCTCTTCGGGTGTCAGCGTGGCCGGGCCGTAGCCGAGCAGCTTGTCCCAGTGCGGGCGTCCCGAGAACAGCTCGGCGTCCCACCAGACCGTGCCGGCTTCGATCGCATCGCGCTCGGTCGGCGACATCTCGGGCAGGATCTTGCGGAAGATCTCGAGCACCGGTTTGGCCAGCCACGCGCGGCGCAGCGGCTTGAGCGTGAGTACGAGGGCAGGGAGGACGAACACGATCGCGAGCAGTGTCGTGCCGACGGGTCCCGCTGCGCCGCTGACATGCGCGGCGGCCACCCAGACGATCATGGCGGCCAGCCACCATGACGCGCGCGCCTGAACGTAGACGAGCGCAAGAGCGGCGATGAGGAGCACTAGGATGAACCACGACATGACGTTTCCTCCTGTTTCGATGATGCGTGCGAACGCATACATGGGGCACGGACGGCTCGCGTTCTGGTGATCTTCCGCGCGGCGGTGTGGCTGCTTTGCGCTGCCGTCGCGGCGCTTGGGGACGCGCTCTGATTGCTCTCGTGCTGCGCTTATGCCGCGCTTGTGCTGCGTTTGTGCGACTTGTTGCGAACCGCGCCTGTGACCTCGTGCGCGCCGTATGGATAGTTCGACCGCGTGAGCTGACTTAGGTGCGCGGTCTCGGAGCGCGGGTCGAATCTGCGGGGTTTATGGTGTGCGCTTGCTTGCGTGCCGCCTCGTTGCGTTGCGGTTCTGGTTGCGTGTTCTATGCGTCGAGTGCCGGGTATGTATGGCTGCTTTGGCGCCTTTGAAGCTTCGGCACGCTTGTCATGTTGCGCGGCTTTTCGCGCAACATGGCAGCGGGGTTTATCGCGCCGCACGCTGCGGCTCGCCGCCGGGTTTCGCGCGGGCAACCTATGACGGAGCCGTCCGCATCGGCTGCTACACTTTTTTGCCGCTACGCGGTGCGGTGCATCGCGTGCTGAAACGAAGCAGCTTCGATGCCGCCGCCCTGACGTTCGCCGTCCGATGCGCCGTCCACCGACGCTCCCGTCGCGCTTCGCCCGTGCGTTTGCGCTTGCGGCGCGGCCGCGGCCCCGTTCGCGCTGTCGAGGCCGCATTCGCCCGCTTTGTCCGCGCCGCTTTCCGCCGCGTGTTCGGTCGCGTCGCCCAGCACCGCGGCGAACGCGGCCAGTTGCGAGCTGTCGGGCAACGGCGCCTTGAGCGCGGCCACCATCAGCGATGCAAGCCGTGCGATCAGTTGCAGATCGTTCATCGACTTGCCCTGCGAGAACTCGGAAATCAGGCTGTCGGTATCGGTGCCGGCGAGCACGCCCGCCAGCGCGCCGATCGCGAAGTGCAGACGCCAGCCCAGTTCTTCGCGCGGCAGATGCGGCAGCGCGCGCTGGAACGCATCGAAAAAGCGCACCGCCACGGTCTCGTAATGCCAGTTCAGAAAGTCGCGGATGAACGACGACGGATCGGTATAAGCGCGGCCCAGCAAACGCAGAAACGTCTTGCCGCCAACCTGCGGATCGCGCGACAGACGCAGCGCCGGAATGAACATCGCGCCGAGCACGTGCTCGCAGGTCAGACGCGCGCCCAGCATGGCGTCGAAGCGGTCGAGCAGCTTGAGCCGTTCCTGGTTGAGGCGGTCGAGCCGGCGCGACAGCATCGAATGCATCAGCGATTCCTTGCTGCCGAAGTGATAGTTGACCGCGGCCAGATTGACCTCGGCGCGCGAGGTAATCTGCCGCAGCGACATCGCCTCATAGCCGCATTCGATGAACATCGTTTCGGCGGCGTCGAGAATGCGGGATTTCGTATCGCCGGCGTGCCGGCCTGTGGTGCGAACTGCCATATAGCGTCTCCCAGTTGCCGGGCGTGCGGCCGCAAACAATCGCTTCAAATCGAGATTTGAAACAGCCGTTTTTTTCAGGATACGGAAGGACGGTCGATGCGATCAAGGGGTCGTAGTCGATTAACACCTCTAGAAGACCTCACGAGGGTCGTCATTCCGCTGGCCGCGACGCGTCGGAATTACGCGGAAATAAAAAGGCCGTTCCGATCGAAATCGGAACGGCCTCGCATTGCTCGCTAATGGGTTTGGCCTTGCTCGTAATGCGTGACGCGCCATTCGCGTCGCGGCGGTTCGAACCGCCTTTGCGGCTATGGTGCGTGAGAACGCGCCGACGAAACAGCTGTTCGGTTCGAATGCTTAAACCTGTCCTCCAACGGGGCTTCCCGTTGCATGCGTAACGACTTCCTTGGCCGACTGTGTCATGTCGATGCCGCGCCGCTCGCGGCTGTACGGAATCAGCGCGGCAATCACCACCGCGACGATGCCGATCACCACCGCCATCACGAGCGCATAGTTGTTGCCGTGCGCTTCGGCCGCGCCCGCCTGCAATGGGCCGTTGACCGACGCGATCAGATTGCCGAGCTGGTACACGAGGCCGGGAAAGGTCGCACGAATTTCATCAGGCGAGATTTCGTTGAGGTGTACCGGAATCACGCCCCACGCGCCTTGCACGGAGATCTGCATCAGGAACGCGCCGAGCGCGAGCAATACCGGCGTGCTCGAGAACGCCCACAGCGGCAGCACCGGCAACGCGATCAGCGCGGCGATGAAGATTGCGCGCTTGCGGCCGATCTTCTCGGAGAACCAGCCGAAGAACAGCCCGCCGCAAATCGCGCCAATGTTCAACACGATCGTGATCCACGATACCGTGTGCGCGTCGAACTGATGCTGCACGCGCAGGAAGGTCGGATACAGGTCCTGCGAGCCGTGCGAGAAGAAGTTGAACGCGGTCATCAGCACGATCGCGTAAAGCGACAAGCCGACGTTCTGCTTCAACGTGGCGATGAGGCCAGGCCGCGCTTTCTTTTCGAGCGTCTTGAAGGCCGGCGATTCCGGCACGTGCGCGCGCACATACAGCACGAGCAGCGCGGGCAGCACGCCGACGAAGAACATGCCCCGCCAGCCGATGTATTGGTAGAACACCCCGAATACGATCGACGCGAGCAGATAGCCGCTCGGATAACCCGCCTGCAGCAGGCCGGAGACGATGCCGCGCGACTTGGGCGGCACGGTTTCCATGGTCAGTGCGCCGCCGACGCCCCATTCGCCGCCCATGGCGATGCCGAACAGCGCGCGCAGCACCAGCAGCGTCATCAGGTTCGGCGACAAACCGGACAGCAGTTCCAGCAGCGAGAAGCACGCGATGTTGAGCATCAGCGTAGGACGGCGGCCATACTTGTCGGCGAGCCAGCCGAAAATCAATGCGCCGACCGGACGCATCATCAAGGTCAACATAATCGCGACCGCGACCGACGGAATGGTTGTATTGAATTCCGCGGCGATATCTTTCAATACGAACACCATTAGAAAGAAATCGAATGCGTCGAGTGTCCACCCTAGATAGGCGGCGATCGTGACGTTTCTCTGTTCCCGTGTCCAGCTCATTGATTGTTCTCCTGTATCTCCAGTAACCCGTGTTTGACGACGGGCGGCTTCGCAGCCCCGTGCGCCCTCTGGTAAAGGCTTCCGGCGAGTGTACGCCGACTGTTAAGCGCTTGCATGAATGAACGCGCGTTTATCCGTATTAATCCCTGGAGCAATTTTCGTGCTGAACTCACAAAGCATGCTTAATGTCGGATAAATGTAATTGTTGTATTGATAATGTTTGGATTTACGTTGGTTTTATGTAATGTTTAATGGAATTGGAAAGACAGTGGGTCGAAAATGGAGTGAACCATATTTCAGGCGTGTGGGTATAGGTGGCGCTCATCGGAATAAGGTTATCGGGCGCGCCGGCGGCGCGTATAACTGCGGCCCGAGTGGCGTCCGCGGCGCGCATATACGGAGACTAGTCGATGGCGATCCTGCATCTTTGCCTGCTCATCGCTGCGCCGAGTGCTCATCGCGGCACATTCCACGGGAAAGCGTTCCGCCAAATCTATATATGCAACTGACGCATCAGTAGATCTTAAAAATCAATTTGATTCATGTTGCGTTGCGGAATAAAATGGCGACCGTTCCTTCCATCTCGCCTCCGTCGACGCATCATGTCAGTCAAATCAAGTACTTCCATGCCGGTGCGCCGTGAACACAGTTCGTTCGCGGCAGTCGCCTCTGTCACCTTGCTCACCGGCATCGGCGCGGGTCTCGGCGGCATGCTGCTCGCGTTGTTGCTGCACGCGATCCAGCACGCCGCATACGGATATAGCGTCGCGCACGTGATCAGCGCGGAGAGTTTTCTGCAAGGCGTGAGCGCTGCGGCACCCGAGCGACGCGTGCTGGTCCTGACGATCTGCGGACTCGTCGCGGGCCTCGGCTGGTGGGCGCTGTATCGCTTCGGGCGGCCGCTCGTGAGCATCCGCCAGGCCGTCAAGTCCGACGATCCGCAGATGCCTTTGGCGAGTACGACAGTCCACGCGTTGCTGCAGATCGTCACGGTCGCGCTGGGTTCGCCGCTCGGCCGCGAAGTGGCGCCGCGCGAAATCGGCTCGGCGCTGGCCGGATGGCTGTCGCGTCGCGCGGGGCTGTCGGTCGCGCAGAGCCGAATCATGGTTGCGTGTGGCGCGGGCGCCGGGCTGGCCGCGGTCTACAACGTGCCGCTCGGCGGCGCGGTGTTTGTGCTCGAAGTCCTGCTGGGCACCTTCGGCTGGCCGGCGTTGGTGCCGGCCATCGTGACTTCGTCGATCGCGGCGCTGGTCGCGCAAGTGGGACTGGGCGACGAGCATCAATACCTCGTGCCGTCGATGACGGTGAGCGCGTCGCTGGTCGCGTGGTCCGTCGTAAGCGGGCCGATTTTCGGCGCGGCCGCGTGGGGCTTCACGGAGCTGATGAAGCGCTCGCGCGCCGTGGCGCCGAAGGATTGGCGTTTGCCGGTGTTGTCGCTGTTGAACTTCGCGATCATCGGCGTGCTGGCGATGCACTTTCCGCAGTTGCTGGGCAACGGCAAAGGCCCGGCAAGCCTCGCATTCGATGGCGACCTGACGATCAGCCTCGCCGCGATGCTATTGGTGCTGAAGGTCGTGATCACCGCGAGCAGTTTGCGCGCGGGCGCGGAGGGCGGGCTGTTGACGCCGGGCCTCGCGAACGGCGCGCTGCTCGCGATCGTGCTCGGCGGAATGTGGAGTGCGTTCTGGCCGGGGGCTTCATTGGGGGCATTCGCGGTGGTCGGCGCGACGGCGTTTCTCGCTGCTTCGATGCAGATGCCGATTACAGCCGTGGTGCTGATGTTTGAATTTACGCGCGTGAGCCAGGACTTTCTGATTCCCGTTCTGTTCGCCGTGGGCGGCGCGCTGTTGGCGTTTCAGGCTTGCGCGAAGTGGGTGCCCGCGTTGCAGCCCGGATTTGGTTTCAACTTGAGCGGAGCGGGCAGAGGGCGATAGGGCGGGTGGCTTGCGGCGGCGATATTGGCGCGATGCGATGTCGCCGCATGACGAAGGAGGAGTTGAACAATGCAGCCGGCAACGGCTGGGCTCCGCAGCAAAACAACTCGTGGCTCGCGATCAAAAAACTCGCCGTCAAAAAAGCGCCGCTAAAAACAAAAAACCCCGCGAAGCTCTAAGGCTCAACGGGGTGTTTCATTTCACTTGAAGAGGGATATCTGCATCAATTACGGTGTGAAGCTTTTCGACGTCGTCTTCGGCTGAAAGTAGACGTTCGGTCAACCGCGGGAGACTTTTGAAATAGAGCAGATTCGGGAATCGCTCGCACGCCAGCTTAAAATCTTGGTCGTCCGATACAACGGCCACGAAACAGCGGTTTTTGTCGGCATATGCGTCAACCATAGAAATTGCGAACGCGTCAGGAAACTCTTTACGCTTCTTTCCCTCGCGAAAGGGGGGGCAAGATGTGGTCGTACCAATTCATTACCGCTTTGACATCCAGGAGTTCATATCCGAGCCGGACGACGCTGAACTGAGACAGAAACGCGTTCCACTCGTTAGTCGCTACCCGCGTGACTTCCCAAGTATCCACACTTGGAAAAGACTTCTTAGGAAAACTGGTCCACTTCTCAAGAAAGGGCGCACGCTTTCGAGCAAGCTCGAGTGCATCCAGCGCTTCTTGCGAACGCTCCTTAATCTGACGCTTAACCTCGCGCTCCGTCGGATCCGGAAGCACCAGCTTCAGACCGGCCTTCTTCGCCGCAGGAACGAAGGTCATAAAGGCCGTCGATGCGAAGTTGAATTGCTGTCCGGCGAGGACGCTAGTATCGAGGAATACAACGGTCGGAATTGACATCGCTTTTAAGAACCCTCAAGTCTACTGCGGCGTTGGCCGTCTAATAGGCGTTCGGTTTTTGTGGATGCGTTGCGGTTGCAATGGGGATTTGCAACGATCCGTGCTTCGATGTCGAACGGAGACCAGCGGGTCGTTCGCAGCTTACCAGTTACGGATAGCGGCTGTCGTACGTCGTGACGCCTGCTTCGTGCCATCGTTCCGAAGGTGTACATCGCCGAATCACCCACGCTACACGGTCCCAAACCCAGAAGTGCTGTTGCCCGTAGTGATGTCTGAGGAACAACCAGCAACGGGCGGGGTCAGCCGCGAACGGCTGTTCTACCCGGAATCTGCCATTCGCCGGGCAACGCAGCGAACGTCTCAGAAGGGTCGAGCTGAGCCGATCAAAGTCACCTTGCGGGGTCTCTCGGGCGGCGATAGTTCATGGGGCGGAATGACCGGCGCAAGGCATGTCAGATATGGATTGTTACCATTGCTGTAGCAGGTCTGTAGCACACAAAAATCCGCTCTTGGAGCATCAGCTGTTGAAGTCCTTAATTATGCCCGCCCCGGGATTATGCATGGTTTGTCATTGAGCGGATTGGATTGCGCGGCGTAAGTGCCAATGTGAACTGCAGTGCAAACCACGCCGCGCGACCCATCCGGATGCACGAGCCTCACAGCCTTCGCGGACCGCACGGGCTCTTTTGGACGTGCATAATCACAGCCCATCGAGAAACTGCTGTTGAAGTCCTTAAAAACTGCTAATCGTGTCCGTAGATTACGCTAATGTAAGACTGTATTTCGGCCCCGCGAAATAAGGCATAGCAGCGGTTTAGCACGCCTTTCTAGGCGTTGTGTTTCAGCAACGCACGCACGCTCGGATGTCCGTTGATTTTGCTAACGCGTTTGGCGTGTCCGCCAATTCGGCTAGAGCGGTTGTAGAGGAGCGCGACAGGTGCATTCGCTTGAAGCGGCAGCAAGTGCAAATACCGAAGGTCTTTTTCTTGATGTTCGGAATGCGCCCATCTCACCGCGCAGATCAAAAGACCCCATACCGTATGGCGCTTTGTATGTTCAGTCGGTCGATGGTGCCGCCCGTGACGTATTTCACCGGGACGCCCGTCTCTTTCGTGAATTCCTGCCCGACAATCTGGTCGATCATGTCGCGAAAGTTGCCGCCCCAGGTGCTGACGACCAGCGCATCCTCGGCGCTCGCGGAGCCTGCGATCATCGCACTGAACACAATGCTGGCGGTGAGTATTTTTTTGATCACTCGATATGATGGCCGAGCGCGGTCTGTCGCTGGCGCATACGACAATCATGCGTCTGGCTCAGACGCTTCACGCCGGAGTTCGTTAAGCGGTGGGATCGGTTTGCGAGGTCCGCTGGTCGTTCCTGGCGAGTCGACGAGACGTATGTGAAGATCCGCGGCAAATGGGTCTACCTTTACCGTGTCGTTGATCGAGCAGGAAAGACGGTCGACTTCCGGCTCAGTGCCAGGCGCAATGTCGCTGCGGCCAATGCTTTCTTCGCGAAAGCGACCAGGAGTCAAGGGTTCGCTCCGAAGACAATCACGCTGGACGGTTATGCTGCGTCTCACCGCGCGGTGCGCGAAATGAAGGCGGACCAGTATCTGCCTGCGGCCACGACATTGCGACCGTCGAAGTATTTGAACAATTTGATCGAGCAGGATCATCGCAACATCAAGTCCAGGGTCAACGCAATGCTCGGCTTCAAACGCTTCAGGGATGCGGCCATTACGATATCGGGCGTCGAGTTGAGGCATCGCATTCGCAAAGGTCAGTTCAACCTCGCACGGTTGCGCCTCAAAGATACCACTGCGTCTGTTGTTTGGAAGGCAGTCCTTTCAGCACGATGATGTAATGGTGAATGCGCCGTTTTTTGCTCGCGCCCATAATTTGCACCACAGCCCAAAAATGGTGGTGGCCATAGATTTCAACAGTATCCGTAAGTTACCGGTCGCTCGCATAGCGATGATGCCCCCCCAGCATGATCCGCCGGAGTGATCGTTCAGCAGCTGCGGCTCCGAAGGTGATCACAAACGTCCGCTGTGCCTATCAGCAAAGTTCGACTATTGGATCGTCTTCTTCCAGGACCGGAAGAGGTCTAACAGCACTCTCGCGGGCGTCGGCAGGATTTCCTTTCGATGCCAGACGGCGCCGACGTCCATGGTCGGGATCGGAATGCTCAGATCACGCCTCATAATCCGGTTCCCTTCGAGCGACCACGGGCGATAGACGAGGTCCGAAAGAATCGTGACACCCAACCCAAGCGCCACCATGCTTCGCACGGCTTCGATCGACTTGCTCTGGATACGCACTTGCGGTTCGAGGCCATACTTTCCCCAATACTTGCGAACAGTGCGAACATGCTCGTCCATGTCGAGTAAAAGGTAGTCCTCCTCCACGATGTCCTGTAGCGTGACCTGTTGTGCATCTTGCAACGGGTGATCCGGATGAGTCCAAAGCCGGCGCATGGAGCGCAGAATCGTTTCATATTTCAGCTCGTCCACGTCGGCCGTATTGGACACAAGCATCAGACCGATATCAAGCTGATTGTCGACGAGACGTTGCTCGATATCCTCGCGTGCGTCTTCGATGACCTCGACAGTCAGGTGTTCGAAGCGCTGCGAGACGGTAGCAAGAATTGACGGCATCAGGTGAGCCGACACGGTTTCCGTGACGCCGACCCGAACGTGGCCCGAAATCTGTTCAGGTTCCTCCTGAGCCGCGACCACGGCGCGATCTACCGACAAGCTCGCGTTCTGCACATGCCGAAGAAACCGCTCGCCGGCTCGGGTCAGTCGGACGCCCCTCGCGTGGCGCTGCAGTAGCGGCACCCCCACTGTGTCTTCGAGATTCTTCAGCGCGATCGTCATCGACGACTGTGAAACAGCGCAGAGATTGGCAGATCTGGAGATCTGCCCCGTATCAGCCACAGAGATGAAGTATTCGATCTGGCGAAGCGTGATGTGTGTGGCCACGTTGACGTACTCCGCTGGGTCGCGACTCCGTGCATGCCGACGGGCAAACGGACGACCGATCTGAGGTATTGAAAAATTATATATCGCGAGGCATGAAATATGAATTAGGCAAGGCAATTTCGGCTTCATAGCATCCCGTCATGAAAGGAGGCAGTGGAATCATGATGGAGACGCAGGAGAGGAAGGGGTACTGCACGCTATGCCGGTCGAGATGCGGCACGATCAACACGGTCCGCGGCGACGTGTTGCTGAAGGTGCGTCCCGATAATGCGCACCCGACCGGCACCGCGATGTGCATGAAGGGCAAGGCCGCGCCGGAACTCGTGCACAGCCCTGACCGGGTGCTGTATCCGATGCGCCGCACTGCCCCGAAAGGGGCGGTCGATCCGCACTGGAAACGGATCAGCTGGGACGATGCGCTTGACGAGATCGCGACCATGCTCGCGCACATCAAACGGGAAAGCGGCGCCGAATCTGTGGTGTTTGGCGTGACCACCCCGAGCGGTACGTCAATGAGCGACAGTATCGACTGGGTGGAGCGATTCGTCTGGTCTTTTGGAAGTCCAAACATTTGCTACGCGACTGAGATCTGCAACTGGCACAAGGATTTCGCGCATGTGTTCACGTTCGGTTGCGGCATGCCAACGGCCGATTACCGGAATTCCGATGTCATTGTGCTTTGGGGTACGAATCCCGCCAACACGTGGCTGGCCCAGGCGGACAGTATTGCAGCGGGTCGGGGCAATGGCGCAAAACTGATCGTCGTGGACCCGAGACCCACGGCGCTTGCGCGCGATGCGGACCTATGGCTGCGCGTGCAGCCAGGGACAGACGGCGCGCTTGCAATGGGAATCGCCCGGCAGATGATCGCGACGGGAAACATTGACGACGCATTTGTCCATGAGTGGACGAATGCCGCGTTCCTGGTTCGTCGTGATAGCGGACACTTTTTGCGTGAACGCGACCTCGACCCGGAGTCGTCGAGCAATCGATATGCGGTCTGGAATGGCGCACTCAATCGACTCGAACTCGTCGGAGAAGAGGCGCGCACGTTGCCATCCGATCTTTCGATGTCAGGCTCGCATCAGATTTCCATATTCGACCTGACGGGTCGGGTGATAGAGGTCACGTGTACGCCCGCTTTCGAGCTGTACCGCGACGCTCTGTCTGAATACACGCCCGAACATGTGAGCAAAATCACCGGTGTTGACGCTTCCGCAATCGAAATTGCGGCTGCGATGCTCGCACCACACCAGCGCATTGCCTATCACGCGTGGTCTGGCGTGGGACAACACACGAACGCGACGCAAACAGAGCGGGCGATCGCCACGCTGTATGCACTGACAGGCGCCTTCGATACGCGCGGCTCAAACCGCGAGTGGTTGAAGCAGCCGGCAAATCCCCTCAGCAACTACGCCATGCTGAGTCCGCAGCAGCGAGCAAAGGCACTCGGGCTTGACGAGCGACCGCTCGGTCCGCCGTCCCAGGGATGGGTGACCGCGCGCGATGTATATCGGGCCGTCCTCGAGGCTGAGCCTTATCGGGTGCGTGCGCTTGTCGCGTTCGGAACCAACATGGTGATGTCACAAGCCGACAGCGCAATGGCGCACGACGCTCTGTGCGCGCTGGATTTCCATGTTCATTGCGACCTGTTCGAAACGCCATCGGCACGGTATGCGGACATTCTCCTTCCGGTCAATACGCCTTGGGAACGGGAAGGGCTGCGTCTCGGCTTCGAGATCAATAAGCGGGCTGTCGAATTGGTCCAGTTGCGGCAGCGGATGGTGACGCCTCGTGGCGAGAGCCGCGCAGACTACAACATCGTGCTGGATCTGGCGGTCAGGCTCGGGATGGGGGATCAATTCTTCGGTGGCGACGTCGAAAAAGGATGGAACCATGTTCTCGAACCGTTGGGCCTCGACGCCGCGACGCTGCGTTCACATCCCGAGGGTATTTATCGGCCGCTCAAGCAGAGGGAAAAACAATACGCTTGCGCGACGCCGAATGGCCCGCGAGGCTTTGCGACTGAAACGCGGCGCGTCGAGCTCTATTCGGAGAAGCTGCATCGGTACGGCTATCCGGCCGTACCTCAGTATGTACCGCCGAGCCGCAGAGACGGAGCACGCGCAGCTGACCGTCGGCGCTTTCCGTATACGCTCACTTCCATCAAGAACGGCTACTACTGCCACAGCCAGCATCGCGGCCTGCCAAGCCTTCGTCGCCGTGCCCCTTATCCCGTCGCGGAACTGAGCGCCGATCTGGCGGCCATCAAGGGCATTGTCGACGGCGACTGGATACGCGTCGCCAGTACAAATGGCAGCGCACGATTTCGTGCGCGAGTGGTCCCCGAACTCGCGCCGGATGTCGTAGTCGCCGAGTATGGGTGGTGGCAGGCGTGCGATGAGATCGGCATGGAATCGTCTGTGGCCCTGGGAAGCGCAAACAGCAACTACAACAGCATCGTGTCCGGTGCCGTCGTCGATCCCCTGAGCGGATCGTCGCCGCTTCGTGCCGTGCCGTGCGACGTCACGCTCGACCCGTCGGTCGACCCCGCGCGACGGGCATGGCAAGGTTTCCGGGACTTTGTCGTGTCGGCTGTATATGGGGAAGCCGAAGGCGTTCGGACGGTTACGTTCGGCGCGGCCGATGGTGGACCGCTTCCCGACTATCTGCCCGGACAGCATGTGACGATTCATATTCCGGAATTGGGCGAAGGAGGAACGTCTCGTGCCTATTCGCTCACTGGCGATGCGATTGAACCCGATCGCCGGACATTCTCGATCTCGGTGCGCCATCAGCGAGGCCGAAGTGCGGATGGTGAGCCGTTCGAGGGCGCCATGTCCTCGTATATTCATCGCGAGTTGGCCGTTGGGCACAGAGTCTTGCTTCAGGCCCCCAGCGGCACGTTCATTGTACCGCCGACTTCGAAGCGACCGGTCGTCATATTCGCAGGCGGCATTGGAATAACCCCCTTCATTTCGTGGCTGGAAACAATCGGACATCTGGGCACGCAGGCGCCCGAATCATGGCTGTTCTACGCGAATCTGAACAGCTCGACTCATGCGTTCCGGAACCGGATTGCGCAATTGCAGCATACGTTGCCGACGCTCAAGGTCGTGAATTGCTATAACCGGCCACGCGACGAAGTACTCGGACGAGACTTCGAGATGCAGGGCTACCTCACTGCGGACGTCGTCGACGACGCATTGATACTGCGCCGCGCAAGGTTCTATTTGTGCGGCCCGGAGCCCATGATGAACGCAATCACGGCGGCGCTCGTCGAGCGTGGCGTACCGTCGTTCGATATCTTCAGCGAGGCCTTTCGGTCTCCGTCGAAGCCGGTCCTCGATCCATCACAGCGCTTTGCCGTCGAATTCCGGCGTTCCCAGATCAAGGCTGAATGGACACCCGAACGGGGAAGCCTGCTCAGTTTCGGCGAGAGCATCGGCATCAGCATGCCGAGCGGTTGCCGGGTCGGGCAGTGCGAGAGCTGTGCCGTCAAGGTCCTGGCAGGCAAGGTGTCGCATATGACAGGGCATGGCCCGGAGGAACCCGATATGTGCCTCGCCTGTCAGGCGATTCCGGCCACTGATATTTCCATCGAAGCGTGAACGACTCACGGGGAGCAATTGAGCATGAAATTTTTCGACACGGCAGCGACACGCGAAGCGCTGGACTTCGCTACGTTGATTCCGTCACTGAAGAAAGCGTTCATCAAGGGGTGTGAGGTTCCACCCCGACACTCGCACACAATCAATGGCAGCGACGGCAACACCGGCACCGTGTTGATTATGCCGGCGTGGGAGGCAGACCGATATCTCGGCATCAAGACCGTGAACATTTTCCCGGGTAACCAGACCCGAAGAATGCCCGGCTTGCACTCTACTTACGTGCTGTACGACGCCAGCACGGGTGAGCCACTCGCGCAAATGGACGGCAATGAAATCACCTCACGCCGGACCGCCGCCGCATCGGCACTCGCTGCAACCTTTCTGGCGCGCGACGACTCCTCGCGCGTGGTGCTATTGGGCGCCGGACGCGTGGGAAGCCTGGTGCCGGCAGCGTATCGAAGCCAGTTGCCGATCACGCATGTCGAGGTCTGGGACATCAATCCGGAGTCGGCCGCGCGACTCGTGCAGCAACTGCAAGGCGAAGGTTTCGATGCGGCAGTTGTCGCCAGTCTGCCGGACAGCGTGGCGCGCGCGGATGTCGTGACCTGCGCGACGCTCGCTACCGAGTCGATCGTACGCGGCGCGTGGCTGAACCCGGGAACGCACCTCGATCTGATCGGAAGCTTCACGCCGCAGATGCGCGAGGCCGACGACGATTGCTTCCGCCACGCACGCGTGTTTGTCGATACCGACGAGGCACCGCAGAAATCCGGCGACCTGATTGGGCCGTTGTCGCGCAACGTGATCTCGCCGGCGGACCTGAACGGTACGCTCGCCGCCCTGTGCCGGGGCGACGTTCGCGGCCGACTCGACGGCAGCGGGCGCACGGTATTCAAGGCGGTCGGAACCGCACTAGAAGACCTGGCTGCGGCAGCGCAGGTTTATGAAAAGCACGTTTGATCACTCGAAGCGTCGGAGACCATGATGAATGAATTGAACCGTCAGCAAGACCTGGCAGCCTCGACAACCGACGTTTCAGTCGGGCTCGAGCGTATGGCCGCAGCAGTGACCCGTTGGTCGGAAAAGTGGTTTCCTGACGCATACATATTCGCGGCGATCGCAGTTGTCGTCGTCGCTGTCGGCGCGCTCGCGACGGGCGCGCCGGCACAACGTGTGGGCATTGCCTTCGGAGATGGATTCTGGAGCCTGATTCCCTTTACGATGCAGATGGCGATCGTGGCCATCTCGGGCTACGTTGTCGCGGTCTCTCCGCCCGCCGCGAAATTGATTGCATGGCTTGCCCGCTTGCCGTCGAACGGCAAGTCAGCCGTGGCATTCGTCGCGCTGGTCAGTATTTCGGCGTCTCTTTTCAACTGGGCGATCAGCCTGATCTTCAGCGGCCTTTTGGTTCGTGCACTTGCGCGTCGCATCGAGTTCAGCATGGACTACCGTGCGGCGGGTGCCGCCGCCTATCTCGGCATGGGCGCGACCTGGGCGCTGGGATTGAGTTCGTCGGCATCGCAATTGCAGGCGAATCCGGACAGTTTGCCGAAAACGTTGCTGGCGATTACCGGGGTCATTCCGTTCTCCGAGACGATTTTTCTTCCACAGTCGTTACTGATAGTCGCCGCTCTGACCGTCGTATCGCTTTTGATCGCGTATCTCTCTGCACCCGGTGCGAAAGGCGCCAAAACCGCGGAGTATCTGGGCGTCTCGCTCAACGAGGCGGAACTCGAAGTAGCAGCGCCTTCGCGCCCCGGCGACTGGCTCGAGTACAGTCCGCTAATCACAATCCTGATCGTCGCACTCGGCGCGGTTTGGGCCTGGCACGAATTCACCACGAAAAATCCGGTGCTGGCCATCTCGAATCTCAATACTTACAACTTCGTGTTCCTGTTGGCCGGAATGCTGTTGAACTGGCGCCCCCGCCGCTTCCTGAACGCCGTTGCGAAATCGGTGCCGTCCGTGGCTGGCGTGTTGATCCAGTTTCCTCTCTATGGGGGTATTGCGTACATGTTGACGAAAGCCTCAGCGCCGTCGGGACTACCGTTGGCCGATCATCTTTCGCATTTCTTCGTCGCAGTGTCGTCGCATGCGTCGTTTCCGGCGCTGATGGGCATCTACTCTGCCGTCCTTGGATTCTTTGTGCCGTCGGGTGGTGGGAAATGGATCATTGAAGCACCGTATGTGATCGCGGCGGCCAAGGAACTGCAGGTTCATCTGGGCTGGGCGGTAACCGTCTACAACGCGGCGGAGGCGCTGCCGAATCTGATCAACCCTTTCTGGATGCTGCCGTTGCTCGGCGTGCTGGGATTGCGGGCTCGTGACGTGGTGGGCTTTACGTTTACGCAGTTCGTCGTGCATCTTCCGCTCGTGATCTTCATGCTGTGGGTGCTTGCTGGGACGCTGACCTTCCATCCCCCCGTCATGCCCTAATCTGTTCGTGGCGAGACCCGATGTCGCAGGTTGTCCGTTTCGTGTGGCCGTGGTCGTCCGGACCGAGACAACCAGCCGGTTGTCGATCTGGCGATGTCGCTCAATGGCTTGAATGGATGCAACGGCCGTAATACCTTAGAGGACTGATCTGACTTTCCGTGTCAATCGCGATCGGTTCTGAGTTTTGGTGCATCTGAATATCCTGAGCGGGAGTGAAGCCGGGCCATCGGGTGTCACGATAGGCGCCGTTGAATATCGCCGGCTAGCGGTAGAGGGGACGGTAGAACGAGAAGGCCGGATTAGACTTCCCTGGTTTGCCCAATCAACGGCCGGCGCGAGACATTGACCATCGTCCTCGATCGTCCGAATGGTATCTCGCTGGCCCGTCAGTTTTTCAGTCGCCCAATGACGAGATCAAGGAGAGTCCGCAAGCGCGACAGCCGGCGCAAGTCTCGATGATATCCAACATAGGTTTCGCGCCCGGGCGGCGCCTCACCGAGATAGAGCGGCACGATGCCCGGTATGCGGTCGCCGAGCGGCCTCGGCAATACTGCTAGGCCGCTGCCCTGTCGGCAGAACTCCGCTTGCACGAGGCGGCTGTTGCTGCGCATTGCGATCTGCGCGCCGGGGAGGACCCGCTTGAGCCAGAGCGCGTCTGGCATCTCCGCGAACGCCGTGTCCATCGTTATCACCCGCAAGCCGGCACCCCCGCCGGTCAAGTCGATTGCTGCGCCGGATCGTGCATAAAGGGCGTAGGAGATATGCAGCAACCGCCGGGACACGACCTCGGGCTCTTCGAACGCCTTGATCCGGAATGCAATGTCGGCTTCGCGTCGCGGCAGGCTGTAAAGGCGGCCGTCGCTCAGCAGCTCGACGCAGACCTTCGGATGACGCTCGCTGAACTCCGCCAGCACAGGAGCCAGCATGTAGGTGCCGAACCAGTCGGAAGAGGAGAGCCGGAGCATGCCTTCGAGCTGCACGTCGGAGCCTGCGATCCTACGCTGGAAGGCGAGCGCCTCTTCTTCCATCCGTTCAGCGTGTTCGAGGACGGCGTTGCCCTCGTCAGTGAGCACGAAGCCGTCGGCGGTCCGCTGGAAGAGTGCATGGCCGACCGCAGTCTCCAACGCCTTCAACCGCCTTCCCATGGTCGGCTGGGACTGACCAAGACTTCGCGCAGCTGCGCCGAGCGTGCCTGCGCGCGCGATTGCGAGAAAGATCCTGAGGTCGCTCCACTCCATTTCGACACTTATACAAAACTGCATGGACATCGTGCAAGTTTATCTATGTCAATACAGAAAGGAAAGGGGAACAATACTCGAACGCTTACCCAGAGAGAGTCTCATGACCCGAATGATGAAAACCGCCGTTCTCGAGACGCACGGCGCGCCGTTCCACATACGCAATATCCCGGTGCCGGTGCCCGGACCCAGAGAGGTACTGGTGCGCATCGCCGCGAGTGGCATCAATCCACTTGATACAAAGATTCATTCCGGCGCGGCGGAGCATGCGCGCCATCCGCTGCCGGCCATTCTCGGCATCGACCTTGGTGGCACCGTCGAGGCAGTGGGTTCTGAAGTGATCGATTTCCGCCCCGGCGACGAGGTCTACGGCGCGGCTGGCGGCGTCGGCGGATTGCAGGGCACGCTCGCCGAATATGCTGCGGTCGATGCGGATCTGCTGGCGCTGAAGCCGCCGAATCTTTCGATGCAGGAGGCGGCCGCGCTCCCGTCTGTAGTCATCACCGCGTGGGAGGGCCTGGTGGATCGTATGGCCGTTCGAGCGGGCGACACGGTCCTGATCCAGGGGGGTGCCGGCGGCGTCGGCCATGTCGCGGTCCAGCTCGCGCGCGCCTTCGGCGCAGAGGTTTTCGCGACCGGATCGGCGCATAGCCGCGCTGTCATCGAGCGCCTCGGCGCAACGTTTATTGAGCGTACGGAACCTGTTTCGGATTACGTGCAGCGCCTTACGGGCGGGCGCGGCTTCGATCGCGTCTATGACACCGCGGGCGGCGCCGCCCTCGAAGCATCTTTCCAGGCCGTCCGACGATTTGGTCACGTGGTCAGTTGTCTGGGTTGGGGCACGTATGCGCTGGCCCCGCTGTCCTTCAAGGAAGCGACCTACTCCGGCGTGTTCATCCTGCCGCCGTTGCTGTCCGGCGAGGGGCGCAGGCATCATCGCGAGATTCTCGATCAGGCGCGGCAATTGGTCGAATCTGGGCGGCTGCTGCCCGTTCTGGACGAGCGGCGCTTCACGCTCAACAACATGTGCGACGCCTACCGAACCATCAGGGCCGGCGCGGCAAGGGGCAAGCTGGTGGTCGACATCGCGACCTGAGCCAGCTAGCGGGCGCCATAGCGGAAATTCGCTCGCTGACTGGCGCCCGCGACGCACCCGAAGACGCGGTGCGCATGGCGTCGTCATTCATTCAACGAACGGTGCCCCAAGCAGCGTCTCGACGCCCGCACCGAATTTGTTCGGTTCGAAATCGATGACCTGATAACTCGCGACCTGTTCGCGATAGAAAGGGTCTTCGGCGAGCACGTCGTCGAGTTCCTTTCGGCTCGCGCCTTTGACAAGAATGACGCCGCCGGTTCGCGGTATCTGCGGGCCGGACGCCAGAAAACGGCCCGTTGCATAGTGGTGGTCGAGAAAACGCCGATGTGCTTCGAGGTGAGCCTCGATGGTGGGGAGCGGTTGTATGTAGTGCAGAAGAACAATGAACATGAGTGACTCAATGAGTTTTCGAAGACACGTGACTGAATCCGGCCTGCGTGAGCCTGCGACTTCGCCGCTGATTGGCGAGCCGGGAAGCGAGGTCGCAGTGCACGCTCTCACTCGGGAAAGTCGGTACTCACGCTAAGCGATTCCCAATCGTCGATTTCCTTCGTCAACGTCGCGATCTTCTCGCGCACGAATTTTACCGCATCGGTTCCGAGCAGAAGATGCACGGGTGGACGCTCCGATTCCACGAGCTTGATCATCGCGAGGGCAGCCCGCGCTGGGTCGCCTGGCTGTTTTCCCGAGCGCGCGGCGCGGGAGACTGAGATCGGTTCGAGGAGCGACGCATAGTCGCCGATCGTGCGGGCTGCGCGGGTCATCGAACGTCCTGCCCAGTCGGTGCGGAATGCGCCGGGCTCGATGGCAGTGACCTTGATGCCGAACTGCCTGACTTCGGATGCGAGCGCCTCGTTAATCCCTTCCAGCGCGAATTTGCTGGCGTTGTAGACGCCCACGCCCGGAAACGTCATCAGGCCGCCCATCGAGGTCACGTTCAAAATGTGACCCGCGCGCCGCTTGCGCATGAAGGGAAGAACGGCTTGCAGCACGCTGACCGCGCCGAACAGGTTCACATCGAACTGGGCGCGGATGGCCTGCGGCGTGGCTTCTTCGACGCTCCCTTCGTAACCGTATCCCGCGTTGTTGACGAGAACGTCGATGGTGCCGACTTCCTCTTCGATTTGCGCGACCACGCGACGCACCGCGTCGTGGTCGCGGACGTCGAGGAGGTAGCCGAACGACTTGCCGGGCGACAACGCGTCGAATTGTGCACGCTGATCCTCATTGCGCAACGTGCCGACTACACGCTCGCCGCGCGAGATGAGCGTCTCGGCCAGAGCGCGGCCAAAACCCGTGCTGACACCCGTGATGAACCACGTTTTCATTGTTGAGTTCTCCTTGATCCAAATGGACGATTACAGGACGGCGCCGCTTGGCGACCGCATGCGTCGCAGTATCGGCCGCGAGCGGTCATGAAAAAAAGAGGCATAATGCAAATGGTCCATGCAATGAATTTGCATAATGAACGGTTCCGATCTTTCTCACTTGTCCTTGTTCGTGCGCGTCGCCCAGGAGCAGAGTTTCACCGCCGCCGCACAAGCGCTGGGCATGTCCAATTCGGCGGCCAGCTACGTCATCCGTCAGCTGGAAAAACAGGTCGGCACCAAGCTCTTCAATCGGACAACGCGCAGTGTCAGCCTCACCGAGGCGGGCCACGCGTTTCTCACCCGAATCCAGCCGTTGCTTGAGCAACTGGATCTCGCCTTCAGCGAAATTGGCCGCGCATCGAGCGATACGGCGGGCACGCTGCGGCTGAACGTGCCGCCCTCGGCGATCTCGCTGGTTATCACCCCCATCCTGAAGGAGTTCCTTAGGGCCTACCCCGATATCAACGTCGACGTCATGGCTGAAAACAGTCTCGTCGATATCGCCAGCAAGGGCTACGACGCGGGCATTCGATACGACAACGTGCTCACGCAGGACATGGTGGCGATACCGCTCGTGACCAACATGCGGTTCTGCATTGTGGCGTCGCCTGCGTATCTCGAAGGCAAAGCCATTCCCGCGCATCCGAGAGATCTGCTCGCACACGAGTGCACCAACTACCGGAGCGCCGACACGAACGCGCTCTATCGCTGGGAATTCCAGAAGGGCGACGAGAGGATTCGCATCGCCGTCGCAGGACGCATCGCGACCAACGACAACGACCTGCTTTTGCAGTCCGCGTTCGACGGCTTCGGCTTTAGTTACCTTCAATACCGCGCGGCGGAGCCGCATATCCGCGCCGGCCGGCTGGTGAGCGCGCTTGACGACTGGGTTCCGAGGGCAGCGCTCTACCTCTACTACTACAATCCCGGCGGCATGCCGCGCAAGCTGCGTGCTTTCATCGACTTCGCACGCGCCCGCCTGAAATAACGCGCGGGCCGCGGTATCGAGGTGCCGGCCGACTTGATGAACAGGGTCAATGTCGAGGCAGGCGCGCGAATCTATTAATCGACCTGCGCGCAATGTCATGGCGCGCCGGGCGTCCCACTGAGCCAAGGCATCCTGCCGCTCGCACCGGCGCTGCTGGGCGCGAATCGGCGCAACAATCCGCAACTGATGTACTGGGTGATCAAGAATGGCGTCAAGATGACCGCCATGCCCGCATTAGGCAAGACGCAGGACGATCAGACGATCTGGCAGCTCGCCGCGTTTCTCTACAAGGCGCGCGGCATCAATGCGTACGACTACGCGGCGCTCACGTCCCCGAGCGCCGGAAATTGACGTGCCCCCAGGAAGCCCGGCTGTGGCGGCGGTGTGGCAAAACGTTCAGTTATGCATAGAGGATACAGCCGTTGCGCTTGCGGTGTTCGCGTCGCCCAGTTGCGATATGTGCGCCTGGATGAAGCCGGCGGTATCACTAAGCGCACGGCGCGCTTCGGGAATGAGGCCTGGAAACAGCTGCCACTGGTGCACCATGCCGGGCCATACCTCGACCGAAACGGCGACGTCGTCCATCGCGGCGACGCGCGCGGTGCGCAGACTGTCGTCGAGCAGGATCTCGCGCGAGCCGACCTGCAACAGCAGCGGCGGCAGGCCGTGCAGATCGGCGAATAGCGGCGATGCGTCCGGGTTGCGCGGATCGCCGCCGTGCATGTAGACGCGCGTCACGTCGATGAGGCCGTCGCGGGTGAGCAGCGGATCGCGCTTCGCGTTCTCAAGCGTCGAGTTGCCTGATGCGCTCAGGTCCATGATCGGGCTCATCGCAACCATCGACGATGGCAGCGGCAGATGCGCCGCGCGCAGCCGCAAGGCCAGTTCCAGCATGAGGTTACCGCCGGCCGACTCACCGGCAAGAGCGATCCGCGAAGGGGCGTAGCCCTGCTTGAGCAGCCATGCGTAGCTCGCGAAGGCATCGTCGATCTGCGCGGGATAGACTGCTTCGGGCATGCGCCGGTAATCGATCAGCAGTACGTCAGCGCCAGCATCCTTCGCGAGCGTGGCGGCAAGCACGCGGTGGCTATCGCTGGAGCCGCTGTAGAAGCCGCCGCCGTGCAGATAGAGAATCACGCCGCGCTCACGCGCGACGGGTGAGCCTGATGCGCCGTGGGGCGAGATCCATTTGCCGGGCACGCCGTCCGCGTCGATTTCGCGTACCGTCACGCCGTCCGGCAGCGGGAACCTCGCCATCAATTTCTCGAACGCCGCGCGGCGATCGAGAAAGCCATGTGTGCCGACGAGCGAGTCCTGGCGCATGGCGACGACGTTGGCGACGGCGGCGATATCTGCGCTGCTGGACGCTGTCGTGTACTGCGCGTGCGCGTCATTCCAGACGCAGGTGAAAAAGGCTGTGGCCAGCAGCGCGGAAGCCAGTGGTGATTTCGGGATGCGCATTGGAAGCGAGTCGTACAGGATGCAGGGTGGGTCGAACTGCGGCGCGGTTAGGCGCCGCGGTGTTTTGCAGAAGAAAGGCGGGCACGCGATCAGCGCGTGGCGATAGTCACCAGTTCGGGCTGCAGATAGCCGCGCATGGCTTCGAGGCCGCCGTCCGATCCATAGCCGCTGTCCTTCACGCCGCCGAACGGTGTTTCGGCATACGCGATCGCGGTGTGGTTGATGCCAAGCATGCCGGTTTGCACGCCCACGGTAATCTTCGCAATGTCGTTCGCCGAGTCGCTGAATGCGTAGGCGGCGAGACCGAAGGGCAGGCGGTTGGCTTCTTCGAGCGCCTGGTCCAGCGCGTTGTAGCGCGTCAGTATTGCAATGGGGCCGAAGGGTTCTTCGTTCATCAGCGCGCTTTCGATGCCGGGCTCCTCGATTACCGTCGGCTCGAAAAAGTGGCCCGGCCGGTCGATCGCGTTGCCGCCCGCGAGCACCTTGCCACCGTATTGCCTCGCGTCCTCGACGAGCCGCTTCATCGCCGCGAGCCTGCGCTCGTTGTTGAGCGGGCCCATCTTCGTCGCGGGATCCAGGCCATCGCCGACAACCACGCTGTGCACATTGTCGAGAAACTCCGCCGTGAAGCGCTCGTAGATGGAATCGGCAATCAGAATGCGCGTCGGCGAAATGCAGACCTGTCCACAGTTCGCATACTTGGCCTGCACGATTGCTTTCGCCGCCATCGGCAGATCGGCGCTCGGTGTGACGATCACGGGTGCGTGACCGCCCAGCTCCATCGTGGCGCGCTTCATATGCTGACCTGCAAGCGACGCCAGATGTTTGCCGACAGGCACCGAGCCGGTAAAGGAGATCTTCTTGATTGCCGGATGCGGCACGAGGTACGACGAAATTTCGGCGGGTGCGCCGAACACCATATTCACCACACCCTGCAGCACGCCTGCGTCGGCAAAGCATCGCACAAGCCCGGACGTGCAGACAGGCGCTTCCTCGGGCGGCTTGATGATGACGGTGCAACCGGCGGCCAGTGCCGCAGAGATCTTGCGGGCCACCTGGGTCAGCGGAAAATTCCACGGCGCGAACGATGCCACGGGACCGACAGGCACCTGAATGACGTGCTGCTGGATATCGGGGTGCCTGCCGGGAACGATGCGGCCATAGGTTCGCCGACCTTCCTCGGCGAACCAGTCGATGATCTGCGCAGCGAGCTCGGCTTCGAGCCGCGATTCGGAGAGCGGCTTGCCCTGTTCGACGGTCATCGCGCGGCTGATGTCCTCGGCACGCTCGCGAAAGAGCGCTGCGGCGCGCCGCAGGATATTCGAGCGTTCGAGCGCCGGTGTGCGGCTCCACGCTGTGAACGCGTGCAAGGCCGCGCGGGCCGCGCGCTCCAGATCGGCCTCGGTGGCGACAGCGACGCGCCCGATGACGTCCAGGGTCGCCGGATTGCGGTTCTCGAGCCATTCGTCGCCGGCGCCGCTCGTCCATGCGCCATCGATGAAAAGATCGACATCGCGCGTCGTATGAGATGGCAGCGTCATGTCACACCTCCGCGGGTTGCAGGGCGCTCACGTGCGCCGGGCTATTGGGGCTGGCGGTCAGGCCGCCGTCCACGACGAACTCCGCGCCGGTGATGTGGCGCGCTTCGTCGGAGGCGAGGAACAGCACCGAGTTGGCGACGTCCTCCGGCTCGGCGATGCGGCCGAGCGGGCTGACCATCCTGCCGAGGTCGTCCACCGTAGCCCCCGCCTTCTGCGCGCCATATTCGGCGATGGCCGTACGCACGAAACCCGGAAACACCGCGTTGACCCGCACCTGGTCATAGGCATATTCGATTGCGACCGTCCTGCTCATGATCCGCACCGCCGCCTTGCTGGCGGCATATGCCGTGCGTCCGGCGATGCCGGTGAGCGCGTTGGTCGAGGACATGTTGACGATCGCCCCGCCATGCGCTTTCGCCATGAGTGGCCCGAACGCTCGCATGCCCAGAAAGACGCCCTTGGCGTTCACGTTCATCATGCGGTCCCATTCGTCGACGGTCGTCTGGGCGAGAGGACGGATGAGATATACTCCGGCGTTATTCACAAGTATGTCCGGTGTCCTGTACTGGTCGACCGTCCACGCTGCCACTTCATGCCACTGTTCCTCGGAAGTGGTATCGAGCGTCCTGAACGCTCCTGTGCCTCCCTTGCTCCTGATTTCGTCAATGACGCCTGCGCCGCCATCGGCATTCAGGTCGGTCGCGATCACGGTCGCGCCCTCGGCGGCCAGCCGCAGACTGATGGCACGGCCAATCCCCGACGCCGCTCCGGTCACCACCGCTACCTTGTTACTCAAACGCATGAGACTCTCCTGATCGTGAAATTCCCGGGTGAGAAGATTCATTATATGGATAAAGATACCATAAAATGGTGGTTGCGTAGATTGAGACGCGACTTGCTATCGAAGATGGAGGAACACACACGTGCCTAAACTCGCAACCGGTCAGACGTTGCGGTCCGCAGAGCGTATGCTCGACGTCCTCAAGATCTTTTCGACCGATGAAGCCGCGCTGACGATGTCGGAGATCACCGCGCGGCTCGATCTGGCGCCCAGCACCGTGCGGCGTATCCTGGACGCGCTGGAGAGCAAGGGGTTCGTGAGGCAGGATCCGCGGACCGGAAAGTATTCCCCCTTCGTCGAGATCGTCCGGCTGGCGGCTGTGGCGGTGCAGGGCAACGACCTCATATCGGCCGCCAGCCAGCCGCTTGACGATTTGCGGGACAAGACGGGCGAGAACGTCCAGTTGACCGTGCTCATCGAAAATGACGTCGTGTTCGTCGATCGCCGCGTGACGAATCAGACGATCAAGATTTTCAGCCCGATCGGCTATCGCCGCCCGCCCTGGGACGGGCGCGCCTCAGGACAGGTCCTGCTCGCGTGGCTACCCGAGAATCAGGTCGAGGGCCTGCTGCCGACGGCGTCGCAATGGCGTCCGGGGCACGTCGCGGCGCTCGCCAGCCCGAAGGCGTTCCTGAAGCTGCTGGTGGACGTGCGCGAAAAGGGCTACGCGATCAACGACGAGTTCACGGAGCGGGACGTGTGGGCGGTCGCGGCGCCCATCCGTGACCACACGCGGCAGGTCATCGCCGCGGTGAGCATTCCCGTGCTGAAGTCGCGTGCGAGTGATCCGAAGCGCGTCGAGGAGCTGGTCGACGCAGTGGTCGGGGCGGGCCGGGAAATCTCCCGCCGGCTAAGCTATTTCGAGTAAGCGCTTGAGCCGCCACCGGGGGATGGAGTGCTTCCGGATGCGGTCTACGTCGACCAGACGTTCGCGTCGGGATAGAGAATGGCGCCTTCATAACGCAGCGCCGGATCGTGGTCGCGCGCGAGCAGCAGCGGTCCGTCGAGATGCACGACCTCCGCGGCCTGCGCGAGCACGATGCCGGGCGCCATCGACAGCGAGGAGGCGACCATGCACCCGACCATGATTTTCAGGCCGGCCGCGCGCGCCGCGTCGGCCAGTGCGAGACCTTCGGTCAATCCGCCGGTCTTGTCGAGCTTGATGTTGGCGAACGCGTACTTCCTCCTGATGTCGTCCACCGACCGCAGATCGCGGCACGACTCGTCGGCCGCGAGCGGAACCGGGCTCGCGTAGCCCAGCAGAGCCTCGTCGGCGCCGGCCGGCAGCGGCTGCTCCAGCAACTCTAAGCCTAGCCTTGCGAATTCCGGCAGGAAGGCGTCCAGGTGCCTAGGCTGCCACGACTCATTGGCGTCCGCCATCAGCCGCGCTCGCGGCGCCGCCTCGCGCACCGCGAGCACGCGCTCGAGGTCTCCGTCGCCACCGAGCTTCAGCTTTAGCAGCGGGTAATGCGCGAACTCGAGCGCTTTCTCTGCCATCTCCCGCGGTTCCCCGAGGCTCAGCGTAAATGCGGTAAGCACCGGCCGGAGCGGCGCGGCGAGTCCGGCAAACGCCGCTACGGTGTGACCGCTCATGCGGCTGCGCAAGTCCCACAGCGCGCAGTCTATGGCGTTGCGCGCCGAGCCGGGTGGCAGTAGCTGCTGCAACGTCCGCAGGTCGATCCCTTCCTCGATCGCCGGCCGCGCCGATTCGATCTGCGCGGCGACGCTCTCTATGGTCTCGCCGTAACGGCCATAGGGTACGCACTCTCCGCTGCCAACGGCATCGCCCTCCCTGATGCTGACGACGATCGACTCGGCGACCGTCTTCGAGCCTCGGCTGATGCGGAATACGCCACGAATCGGCAGCGTGCGGTGTTGCTGTTCCAGAGTCCTGCGCTTCATCTCACTCTCCTCTTGTTCGCAAAATAGTTTGACACAGCTAAGATTGAACCATATTATGGATTCGTAGAACATATTATGGTTTCGCCAGATGACTATCGATTCGAAAGCGGATGCGGACAAACCGACCCGGAGGAGCAAACTGACGAGCCTCACCGACGCCATGACGCGTGTCGAGGCAGGGCAACTCGTCGCACTCGGTGGCTTGTGGTTTCATAACAATCCGTGCGCGGCAGTGAGAGAGCTTGCGCGGCGCAAGATCCGCGATCTGCGGATCGTCGCGGCACCGCCGTCGAGCTACGCGGTCGATCTGCTGATCGGCGCAGGTTGCGTGTCGCACGCGACCGTGGGGCATGTCTCCTTCGAGCATCTCGGTTTCGCGCCGAATTTTCGGCGCGCGGCGCAGGAGGGCGCTGTGCGTATCGTCGATGCCGACGAGGCCACAATCCTCGGCGGTCTCATGGCGACCGTCGAGCATCTCGACTCACATCCGGTGACGTCCGTGAAGGGCACTGATATCTGCAGGTCGCCCGCCGCGCCGCGCAACCGGGACGCTGTTGTGGCGCCGCTCGCGATGCGCCCGGACGTGTGCATCCTGCACGCGCAGGAAGCCGACAGGTACGGCAACGTAAGAAGTCTGGGCACGCCGTTTTGCGACCCGCTCTTTGCGAAGGCGTCGCAGTACGTGATCGTCACCGTCGACCGGATCGTGGACAACGATTCGATTCGCACGCAGCCGCATCGCACCACGATTCCTGGTTATCTCGTCGACGCCGTCGTCGAGGCGCCGTTTGGCGCGCATCCGTGCTCCAGCCACGGCGTCCACGTGCACGACGAAGCGTATATCCGGTCGTACATCAAGGCGGGCGCGAGCGCCGACACGTGGAATCGCGATTTTCTTGCTCCGTACGTCGAAGCGCCCACGTCGCTCGAAGACTATGTTGACCGTGTGGGTGGCGCGACGCGGATTCTTGAGCTTTCGGAAGTGGTCCGATGAACGGCTACAGCAACGACGAGTTGATGACGGTCCTGCTGGCCCGCGAATTGAGAAACGAAGATCTCGCCGTCACAGGGGCCAGCTCGCTGGTGCCGGTCGCCGCGTGTCTGCTCGCGCAAATAATGCACGCGCCCGACTTGACGCTCATCACGCCGGCGGGCGTCGTCAATCCCGCGCCATCGAGGCTCTATCGATCCGCCTCGGATGGGCGGTGGGTGGAAGGCGCCGAAGCGATTGGGACTGCTTATGACCTCTTCGAAATGTCGGAGAACGGCAGGCTTGACGTGATGTTTTATGGCGGCGTCCAGATCGACCGGCGCGGCAACATCAATCTGACCGGCACGGGTTATGGCGCAGACGGGCGTCCCCAGTTTCGTGGGCCAGGCCTGGCGAATACGTCGTTTGCCGTCGTGTCGAAGCGCATCCTGCTGTTCAGCGCGGCCCATACCCCGCGGACGTTCGTGGAGAAAGTGGAATTCCTCACGGCGGCCGGACATCTGAACGGTCCCGGCGACCGGGAAAGGCTCGGCATAACGACTGAAGGACCGGTAGTGTGCGTCACGCCGCTCGTAACGTTCGAATTCGACGCCGAAAAATGCATGCAGGTCCGCTCGATCCATCCCGGCGTCGACCCAGATGACGTCGTCAGGAACACAGGCTTTCCGTTGCACCCGGCGTCATGGCCTCGCACGGATGCTCCCACATCGGAGGAACTGACGATGCTGCGCAGATTCGTCGATCCCAGCGGAGAATTGTCGGTCTGAGCGCCGCTGCCGGAACTGGATAAAGCACGGAACACTCGGTAAAACACCATGAATCATAAAACTTGCTTGAAGGGATTGCGCGTGATCGATTTCACGCGCGTTGTGGCGGGCCCGTATTCGACGTCGATTCTCGGCGATCTCGGTGCGGACGTGATCAAGATCGAACGGCCTGGAACCGGCGACGACAGTCGCGGCTGGGGGCCGCCGTTCGTGGGCGAAGTCAGCTCCTATTTCCTGGGGCTCAACCGGAATCGCCGCAGCATCGCGATTGATCTGCAGACCGCGGAAGGCATAGAGATCGCCAAGCGGTTGGTCGCCGACGCAGATGTGATCGTCGAAAGTTTCCGGCCTGGCGTGATGGATCGTCTCGGCCTCGGTTACGAAGAGCTGAAAAAGACGAATCCCGGCCTGATCTACTGCGCGATTTCCGCGTTCGGGCAGAGCGGGCCGTACAAGGAACGGCCCGGCTATGATCTGATGATTTCCGCGCTCGGCGGATTGATGGGCGTGACCGGCAACGCGGACGGCGAGCCGGTCAAAACCGGCGTGGCGCTGATCGACGTGTCGACCGGGCTGCATGCCGCCATTGGTGTGCTGGCCGCGCTTCATCACCGCACCGTGACGGGCGAAGGGCAGCGCGTCGACGCGTCCTTGCTGAGCACCGAGTTGGCCATTCTGATCAATGTCGCCAGCGAATATCTCATTGGCGGGAGCATCGCGAAGCCGCAAGGCTCCGGGCACGCGAACGTGGCGCCGTATCAGGCGTTTCCGACCGAAGATGGCTGGGTGCTGATGGGCTCGCCCAACGACAAGCTGTTCCGGAAAACGTGCGATGCACTGGGCAAGCCCGAATGGAAGGACGATCCGCGCTTCCTCACGAACGGCGACAGAGTGGTGCACAAGCCGGAACTCGTCGGCATGATCAGCGCCATCACTCGCACCCAGAAGACGAGCTACTGGGTAGACCTGCTTTCGGCGACGGGCGCGCCGGTCGCGCCGATCAACAAGATGGATGCGGTTTTCGAGGATCCACAGGTCAGGCATCTGGATCAGGTCGCCTATGTCGAGCATCCGCTGTACGGCCGGTATCCCGTGGTGACGTCGGGCCTGCGGTTTTCCGCGACGCCGCCGGTCGTCGGTCCAGCCGCCCCGAGGCTCGGCGAACATACCTTCGATGTTCTCGAAGCCGAGCTGGGCATGAGCGCGCGTGAAATCGAGCAGTTGATCGAAAGCGGCGTCGTGGAGTACAGACCTGCCACGGGCAACGCAGTCGGAGCAATGGAATAGGTTGCCCCATCAACGGGACTGGCTTGACCGATCATGGCGCACATGATGCGTGGCGCCCCGATAAGAATATTGGCAACGGTGTTGTCATGCAAGGAAGGTGGAGACGAGACATGAGTACTTTGAACGATTCGATTCATACGAGAGCGGAGCGCGAGGTCGAGGAGAGCCTGGCGCACGATCCGGCGCGCCGGCGCCGCATTGTCATCGGCGCGGGCATCGGCACCGCGATCGAGTATTACGATTTCACGATCTACGCCTTTCTCGCGACGACGATCGCGCAGGTTTTCTTTCCGAAGTCCGATCCGACCGCGGGCCTGCTCTCCACGTTCGCCATCTTTGCGGCGTCGTTCTTTCTGCGGCCGTTCGGTGGCATCGTCATCGGCCACCTCGCGGACAGGCTGGGCCGGCGCAAGGCGCTGACGCTGTCCGTCGCGGGCATGGTCGCTGCGAGCGTTCTCATCGGCTTCATTCCGTCATACGAAGCGCTTGGCGTGGCGGCGCCCGTGATACTCGTGCTCCTGCGTTGCGTTCAGGCGTTTTCCGCAGGCGGCGAATTGGGCACGGCCGCCTCCTATGTGGCGGAGCAATCGCCGATAGAACGACGCGGCTACCTCACTGGCTTCGTCAATCTGGGAACGGTCTCGGGCACGCTGCTCGCGTCGTTCAGCGTGGCGCTCACGCGGGCTTTCGTTGCGGAGACAGATTTCGCAACGTGGGGCTGGCGCATTCCTTTTCTCGTTTCGCTGCCGCTCGGTCTCATCGCATTGTTCGTGCGCCTGCGCATGGAGGAGTCGGTCGCGTTCGAGGAAATCGCCAAGGAAAAGGAAATCAAGCGAGCGCCTGCGCTCGGCGTGCTCAAGGCGCGGCCCACCGCCGTTCTCGTGGTGATCGCGCTGGCTTTGACGTCGAACGCGAGCTACTGGACCGTGTTCACTTATCTGAGCACGCTGCTTCAGACCCAGCACGTGGTGGATGCGAAAACAGCGGCATGGGCGACCACGGCGACGCTCGTGCTCGCGGCCGTATCGATGCCGTTCTGGTCGCGTCTTTCCGACCGCTTCGGCCGCAAGAAGATCATGGTTCTGCTTAACGGGCTGTTCGTTGTGAGCGCGTATCCGCTCTTCACGCTCGCAACGCATAGCGCGGTCGTGGGCATCGCCGTGCAACTCGTCCTCGGACAGATCACCGCATGCTATCTGGCGAATCTGCTTGCGACGCTCGCAGAAACGCTGCCTGCTTCGATGCGTGTCAGCGGCTTCGCGCTCGGCTACAACATCGCTTCGATTCTCGCGGGCGGCTCGGCGGGCTATATCGCGACCTGGCTCGTGGCCAGCACCGGAAACCCGGCATCACCTGCGTTCTTTGTGATGAGCGCGACTGGCGTCGCGTTCGTCGCCTCCGTCCTGATGCGCGAGACCGCGAATCGTCCGTTGCTTCTGGACGTCTGACGCCGGGCGCGAGCGTAGCAGTCTTACAACAATGCAGGAAACAGCGGGTTCGACTAGTCCATATCGATCCGTTCGCAATACGTTTATTTAAGATAACTTATTATGAAGCCATTCGATTCGCTTCCCGTGCAACGCGATGAAGGCGGTTTGCGCATGCTGGAGGGCATTCGCGTACTCGATCTGACGACCTCGATCGCGGGCCCCTACGCGACCCAATTGCTCGCGGACATGGGCGCGGAAGTGCTGAAGATCGAGAAGCCCGGCGCGGGCGACGACACACGGGCATGGGGGCCGCCGTTTCTCGGCACGCAGTCGCTCTGGTTCCTGAGCGTCAACCGGAACAAGGAAAGCATGACCCTCGATATTCGCCAGCCGGAGGGACGGAATATCGTCGATCGGCTCGTTGAGGAAAGCGACGTCATCGTGCTCAACATGGTCCCGGGCGTGCAGGCGAAGCTAGGACTCGACGAAGCGCGGCTGCGTACGATCAACGAGCGCCTGATCCACGTCTCGCTGACGGGCTTCGGTCTCACGGGCACGCGCGCGGACTCGCCGTGCTACGACCTCATTGCGGAAGGTTATTCGAGCGTGATGGACCTGACCGGCGAGCCCGATAGCGGCCCGCAAAAAGTCGGCACGCCTGCGGCGGACCTGCTCGCGGGGCAGGACGTCGCGCTCGCGACCCTGGCGGCGATCATCGAGCGGCAGCGTACCGGTACCGGCAAGGCGATCGACGTCTCGATGGTGGAAAGCATGGTCCGCTTCATGTCGCCGCGCATCGTGCCTTGGCTCGGGAGCGGCGAGGCGGTGACGCGATCGGGCGGGCGCGATTCCGTCATCGCGATCTATCAGGTGTTCGGTACTGCGGACGAGCCGATCACGCTCGGCCTCGGCAACGATGTGATCTGGCAGCGCTTCTGGCAGGCGGTCGAGCATCCCGCGTACGGCCAGCAAGCGCGTTTCGCCACGAACGCCGCACGCAGAGAGCGGCGCGCGGAAATTGTGGCCGAGGTCAGCCGCATTCTGCTGGCGCGTCCCCGCGCGCACTGGCTTGCACTTTTCGAATCACACCGGATTCCCTCGGGACCGATCAACCGTGTCGAACAGGTCGTGGCCGATGAAGTGCTGCGTGGAAAAGGCATGTTTTACGCGGTCGAGGCCGCGGATGGGCTCGTTCCCCAGGTGGGTCTGGGTATTCGCTTCGACGGCGTCAGCAACGTTCACCGACGGCCGCCGCCCGAGCTCGGCCGCGACACGCAAAGCGTGTTGCGGCAGCGTCTCGGGATGGCCGAAGAGGACGTTGCCCGTCTCGTCGCGGCAAAGATCATTTGATGGAGGTTTCCATGGCTTACGAAGAGATTCTGTATGAAGAAGATGGCCCGATCGGGACCATCACGCTCAATCGTCCGGACGACGGCAACATGTTCACCGAGCGCATGTGCCATGAGATCCGCGACTGCATCAACGACATTCGCCGCGAGACGCGCACGCGCGTCATCGTGCTCACCGGGGCGGGCGAGAAATTCTTCTGCACGGGCGGTCGCAAGGATGGCATGCAGGACTCGAAGCTCTATGCCGGCGTGCTGCCGGTGCTCGAAATGTACGAAAACATCGACCGTCTGCAGAAGCCCGTGATCGCATCGGTTAATGGCTTCGCGGTGGGCGGGGGCAACGTGCTGCAGGTCGTTTGCGATCTCACGATCGCGAAGGAAAGCGCGATCTTCCGCCAGGTAGGACCGATGGTCGGTAGCTTCGACGCCGGGTACGGCACGTGGTACCTCGAAGATCTCGTGGGCAAGAAGCGCGCGAAGGAAATCTGGTATCGCAACCAGAAGATCACGGCGGGTGAAGCGCTCGAAATGGGTCTCATCAACAAGGTGGTGCCGGATGGCGAGCTGAAGAGCGCGACGCGGGAATATGCGCTCGAAATCGCCGAGCGCGGCGCATTCGCGCTCGCCTCGATCAAAGGCGCTTTCAATGCGCGGCATGGTGGCGTCGCGGGACTTTCGCGAGTGACGCACGATCTGCTGCTGCGTGCCTACATCGGCAGCGAAGAACAGGATGAACTCGCGCAGTCGTTCGCCGAGCGCCGTTCTCCCGACGCGGGCCGCTTCGGTCATTGAAGGGGCGAGGCATGAGCGTCGAACTTTCATTCCGTGAGGACGTCGCATTCCTCACACTGAATCGCCCGCAGGCGCTCAACGCGCTCAGCTTTGGCGTTCTGCGCGAGATCTCCAGCGCGATCGACGAAGTCAAGGCGTCCGGCGCAAGCGCGCTGGTCGTCTCGGGACATGGCGAAAAGGCGTTTTGCGCGGGTGCGGATATCAAGGAGTTGACCGCGCGCTGTCTGGTGGAGCAACGACAGGGAGCGAGCTTCGGGCAGTCCGTGTTTTGCAAGCTCGATGAACTGTCGATCCCGTCGATCGCCGTCGTCAAAGGTTACGCGTTTGGCGGCGGCCTTGAGCTTGCGCTGGCGTGCACCTTCCGCGTGGCGATGCGATCCGCGAAGATGGGGTTGCCGGAGATCAAGTTGGGCCTGATTCCGGGCTACGGCGGGACGCAACGCCTGCCGCGCATCGTCGGTCCTGCGCGTGCGCTGGAGCTCATCATGTCGGGCAAGACGATTGACGCCGAGGAAGCCGAACGGATCGGGCTCGTCAGCTGCGTCGTGGATGAGGGCGATCCCCATCAGATTGGCGAAGCGTTCAGCCGCCAGTTCACGGGACACAGCAAGATCGCCTTGATGCTGGCGAAGCAGGCCGTCCAACGGGCATTCGATTCCGTGCTCGAAGAGGGGCTGCGTATCGAAGCGGACCTCTCGACGTTGGCCTACCAGACCAACGACGCCGACGAAGGCATGCGCGCGTTCATCGAAAAGCGCAAACCGACATTCAGGGATTGGTGAGCGCCGCGCGCAAGCGCATGCAAACAACCTAGGTGGAGTAGACGTGACAAAAGTGAATACAGTAACAGTCGCGGGTAGCGGCACGATGGGCACCGGAATCGCCATCGTGGCGGCAAGGGCGGGATTTCGCACGATCGTGTTCGATGCGCGCGAGGATGCGCTCGATCGCGCCCGGCAGCAAACCGAGGCATTCCTTAATAAATCTGTGGCGCGCGGCAAGCTCAGCGCGGAAGAGGTCGAATCGATTCTCGCGCGATGGTCGTCCACCACGAGGCTCGAGGACCTCGCGTCGAGCGACGTGGTCATCGAGGCGGTGTTCGAGGATTTGCGCGTCAAGCACGAACTTTTTTCCGCGCTCGACGCGATCTGCAAGCCCACGACGATCTTCGCCTCGAATACCTCGACGATCTCCATTACCGAAATCGCAGGCGGCTCGGGCCGGCCCGATCGCTTCGTCGGCATGCATTTCTGCCTGCCCGCGCAATTGATGAAACTGGTCGAAATGTCGCCCGGCCTCGCGACCAGTGACGACACCTGGCAGCGCGCGTGGGACTTCACCGTGCAACTCGGCCAGAAGCCGGTGAAAACGAACGATACGCCGGGGTTTATCCTCAACTATTTCCTCATCCCCTATAACAACGACGCGATTCGTCTCGTGGAAGCAGGCGTTGCGGAACCGGCGGAAATCGACAAGGCCATCAAGACGGCGCTGGGCTATCCGATGGGTCCGCTCGAACTGCTCGATCTGATCGGCATGGACACGCAGCGTCTGCTAAGCGAGGCGATGCACGGCTTGACCAACGAGGATCGGGCCGCGTGCCCGCCGCTCGTGAAGCGCATGATTGCGGCCGGCTGGCTCGGCAAAAAAACGGGCCGTGGATTCCACCAGTACACCGACACGAAGATGTTTGGAGCCTGAGATGAGCTATCGCATCAAATGGGCCGGCGCGAGCCGGTCGTTTCCCGAGCGCCACGCGTTCCTCGACAACGCGTCAGCCGAAGGCGACTGCCTGGTCTATCTGGGCGAGTGCGCGGGCAAGGAGTACGTCGCTGATCGTGCCAGCCTTCGCACAGACACGATTGTCGCGATCGAACTGAAGGACGAGTGTCTTGGCGTTTATACGGACGAAGCCGAGGCGTTGCTCGACGCGCAGCGCGCATCGAAGCGGGTGTTCGGCTTCGCGCGCTTTCGGCTCGGCAAAGCAGCGCCCACGCAATTGATCGAACTCGTCGTGCCGCGCGAGCATGACGAGGTGGCCCTGCAGGCGCTCAAGGCGCTCTTCGAGAATGCGGGCTTCGTCGTGGCCATCTGCAACGACTTTCCGGGCCGCATTGTCAACTACCTGATTCGCCCTTATTACAATGCCGTGCTGCGCCGCTACGATGAGAAGCTCGCCACCGCCGAGGATCTCGACACGACGCTGAAGATGGGACTGGGCTACCCGGAAGGCCCGCTTGCGCTGCTCGATCGAACCGGTCTCGCGGAACACGCGGAAACCTCGCAGGCGCTCTATGAAGCGCTGGGCGACTCGTCGTTCGCGCCGGCGCGACTTGCCGCGAATGCGAGGCTCGCCGCGAAGAGCAACGCATAGCGGGCAGGCCCGAGCCGCCGGAACCTGGCCAGAACTGGTAAACCCGAAATATATCTGATGAAAGAAGACTTCATGACGCACGCGCTCGGCATCGTCGGGTCCGGTGCGATGGGCCGCGGTATCGCGCAAATCTCCGCGCTGGCCGGCATCGACGTGCATCTCTACGACATAAGTCGCAATGCGGTCGAAACGGCGCGCGTGCATTTGAGCGACACGCTCGCGATGCTCGCCGGAAAAGGCCGCATTACTACCGCTGCAGCAGCCGAAGCCGCCGCGAGAATCAAGCCTGCGGATTCGCTCGAGGCACTGAAAGACTGCGACGTCATCGTTGAGGCTATCGCGGAGAATCTGGAGGCAAAGCGGGCGCTGTTCAAGCTGCTCGACGCGATGGTGCGCGACGCGTGCATTCTTGCGTCCAATACGTCGTCGCTGTCTATTACCGCGATCGCCGCGGCTTGTTCGAAGCCCGAGCGGGTCGCCGGCTTCCATTTCTTCAACCCCGTGCCGGTGATGAAGGTCATCGAGGTTGTCGATGGTCTGCGGGCGCGCGTTCGACGGGTGACCGGCTTGTTCAGCTCGCGCATCGGCTTGGCCACACGCCGGTGCGCGCGAAAGACATGCCTGGGTTTATCGTCAATCACGCCGGACGCGCGATGAATACGGAAGGGCTGCGCATCGTCGGGGAAGGCATTGCGGACTTCGCCGATATCGATCGCATCATGCGGGAGCAGGCCGGATTCAGGCTCGGACCGTTCGAGCTCATGGATCTCACGTCGCTCGACGTCTCGCATCCCGTCATGGAGTCGATCTATCAGCAATTCTATGAAGAGCCGCGATTCCGGCCTTCGCCTTTGACGGCGATTCGTCTTAGCGGCGGCCTGGTCGGGAAAAAGACTGGTGAGGGCTTTTACAAGTACGTGGATGGCAAGCCGGTACCGCCGCCAGAAGCCGGAATCGCGGCGGACCTTCCGGAGCGGATCTGGGTGAGTTCCCGCGATGCCGCAGCGCGCACGCAGATAGCCGGTTTGATTTCGGCGGCCGGAATCACGATGGAGAAAGGTGAGCGGCCGTCCGAACATGCGTTGATTATCGTGGCGCCACTCGGCAAGGACGCCACGACGGCCGCGATCGAAGAGGGACTCGACGCGACGAGGGTCGTCGCGCTCGATTGCCTGCCTCGTGTCGGCGAGTGCTCGCGCCGCACGCTGATGACTACGCCAGTCACCGAAGCGCGGTTCCGTGAAACGGCCCGCGCGCTTTTCGCACACGACGGCTCAGCCGTGACGATGATTCGCGATTCCAATGGATTCGTGGCCCAGCGCATGGTGGCGAGCATCGTCAATATCGGGTGCGATATCGCTCAGCAGAGAATTGCGTCGCCGGAGGACATCGATCGCGCCGTCACGCTCGGGCTGGGCTATCCGAAAGGTCCCCTGGCGCTGGGCGACGCGATCGGGGCGGCCAGAATTCTGGAGATCCTGAACAATATGCAAGGCGCGCTTGGCGATCCGCGATATCGCCCTTCGCCCTGGCTAATGCGGCGCGCGCAACTCGGGGCATCGTTGACGCACGAGGACACCTGAGCGCGACAGAACTCAAGCGAAAGGCATCAAGCGGCGGCTCTGGTGCAAATAGGTGATTTTGACGAGACGCATCCTATCGATATGGATACCTTATTGATTAAAACAGGACGGCATTCCAGACAACGGGCGCAGTGGTATCCTTGATCCTGAGAATCGAGAGATTGAACTGCCCCTTGCGAATGCGATGCATCAACTCGATGCCTGAAATGGTGATCGCGGCACTTCTGACCCGTTTGAAGCCGAGCATCACGTTTGTTCTGGACTTGATGTTTCGATGGTCCTGTTCGATCAGATTATTCAAATACTTTGAGGATCGAACCGTCGTATCCTCGGGCAGCAGGCCGTCGACCTTCATTTCACGCACCGCACGGTGCGAGGCCGCATAACCATCGAGCGTAATGGTCTTCGGTGGCTGGCCTTGATGTTTGATGGCCTTGCTGAAAAAGGCTTTGGCCGCCTTCATGGGCTGTGGTGCAAATTGCGGGCGCAA